>JAYVZW010000416.1:0-3665 GCA_043783015.1 Verrucomicrobiota bacterium | reverse complement strand
TCAACCGCCGCACATGCGCCGGATCGCGACCTTCGAGGCATTGGAAAATCGCGTTGTGCTCGCTGTCCACGGGCAACACAAGAACACTTTTGCGTTTCGCCGCGCTCATCACCGCTTCACCAGCCATGACCAGAATTTCCTTCGAGGCCACAGCGAGGTCTTTGCCCAGATCGATGGCCGCCAAGGCTGGAGCGAGACCCGCCGTGCCAACGATAGCCACCAGCACCATGTCCGCTTCCGATTGCTGCACGATCTCCAGAAGGCCGGATGCGCCATCAAAAATCTCCACGTCCTGTGGCAGCGCCGCGCGCGCTTTTTTGGCAGCAACGGGATCGGTCACAGCGACCTGTTTCACACCGGTCTCCGCCACTTGTTTCACCAATGCATCCACACTGCGTTGCGCGGCCAGTCCGACGATCTCCATTCGATCAGGAATATCACGCGCGACCTTCAAGGCGCTGGTGCCGATGGAACCGGTGGAGCCGAGGATGAGGACTTTGCGACGGCGGCAGCTCATGTTGGAAAAATGATCGCGGACTTCGGATGCTATGAAATCAGTTTAAGATAAAAATAGGCCACGGGAATCGCGAACAACATGCTGTCCGTGAGATCGAGAATGCCGCCGATGCCCGGCAGGGTGTGTCCCGTGTCCTTGACCTGATGGCAGCGCTTCAGAACCGATTCCGCGAGATCGCCCAAAACACCAACGAGGCAGAGTATCACGGGAAACGCGATGGCATGTGACCAGGTGAGTGGCGCGAGCCTTCCGCCGTCGAGCCACATGAAACCAGCCATTGCCAGACAACTGCCCACGATAGCGCCGCCAAATCCTTCCCATGATTTCGCCGGGCTGATGTGCGGGATCATTTTGTGCCGACCCAGCCATGAGCCTATGACATAAGCTCCGATGTCGCTGAATTTCACCACAAGCATGACTAACAGCAAAAGATGCGCACCATCAGCGCCGTGGAAAAGGATGCGCAGAAAAAATCCGCCGGTCAGTGTGGAGTAAACAAAGCCCAGCACCGTGCCCAGGATGCGACGCAGGGTGCGCTCGCCTTCGAGAGGACGGGTAAGCGTAAGCGCGAACGCTCCTTGCATGATCACCAGAACCGCGAGCGAATCCAGCCAGAAAGGTATCGCTTCCGCATTCAGGGGAAGGGCCGCACCGCGTGAGCGGAATCCCATCCACGCCGCCGCAGCCCAGTAAGCTGCATTGACCAGCAGAAGGAGAATTCCATAGGCGCGCGCTCCCTCGTCATCGTGCCGCAGCCGCACATATTCCCAAGTGCCGAGCATGCCGAAGAGGACAATGATCGCCACCCACGGCCAGTCCAGATGAAAGGCCAGCGCGCCGCCAATCAGCCCTAACAAGGCCACTGTGCTCACTAGGCGTGAGGCAAATGCGCGCGCCTTGCCGGTGGCGGCTGCGGGTATTTGCGGTTGGTCGGGCATCACGCATCAAAGCAAACGCAGCCGCGAGGCGCAAACAAGACTTTCCGCAGATTATTCCCGCGTCACAGGAACTGCGCGCAACTCTTCTTCCAATTCCGCAAAGGTGCGGATGAGATTTTCAATTTGTTCGTGTTGGGAAATCTGCCGCCGTCCCTGCTCCGTAAGTTTGTCGCGCGTGGGTTGCAGAACGCCGGAAAAGCTTTCATAAAGATTCTGCGTCTCTTCACGCAATTGCTCTCCCAGCAATGCGCGCATTTCCGGCCCCACAGCCTCCAGCCGGGTGGCGCAACCACGCCTCGCGCTTATCAGGTTTTTTTTGAATACATTCCAGCCCACGGCAAAGAGCAGGCCGCCGACTGCAATGCAGGAGACTGCGCCCAGCCATCGGCCATAGAGCGCACATAAAGCCGCTGCGATTACTGAAACCCCGGCGATACCAACCTGCACCATGGCCAGGCGTCGCGACGAGACCAGCGCAGGGGCCATCTGTTTTTGCAAATCCAGACCATCCAGGAGCTTGTGAAAAACATCACTGATGCGCACCAGAAACCGGCGGCGCTGGGCTTCCCAAAAACCTTTGTCGGGCCGCAACTCTTCCCGCAACTGGACTTTGAGATGCTCCTTGACCACTTCACCTAAATGTTCTGCCGCGTTCCCTACATCGTCCTCGATAATAGCTGCGGCGCGCTCCCATCGCTCCTGGCTGGCGGTGAGCAATTGCGCGAGAAGCGATTTTTCCTCCTCATCAATCCGGCGTTTTTCATCCAGCAAATTGGCGAAAGTGGATCCGCGGGTGAGCTGCCTCCGCACGTGCGACATGAGTTCTACGGCTCCCTTTTCGTAGTAGCCGACCGTGACCTCGACCGCGCTGGAAAGCTTGTCCACCGTGCGCCGGCATTGCATGGAGAGCGCACCTTCGATTTCTTCGAGCACACGGAATTTTTCCTCGCGGCTCGTAATGCGTCCGCCTGACTGAGTGCGCAGGCCGGCGAGAATTTCCCGCGCGACACGCAGGGCGTTGGCGATTTTGTGAGTGCGCACGCTGCTGCCCGCGATGGATTTGGAGATGTGCTGTTCCAGTCCGACAAAGCCGCTCTCTTCCATCAGTTTTTCCCGGTCCAGACCGGAACTGCGCGCGAGATAGGCCTTCTTCGCGGAAACCGGAAAGATCGGGAACTCCGTTCCGAGGCGCTGGCGGCAAAGCTGGCGCATGTAATCAAGAATGGCAGCAATTTCCTCCGGCGCGCGCAGGTCGCACTGCTGGAGGATGAACATGACGTGCCGCATCCAGTGGCTGTGAACTTTTTCCAGAAACGACCACGCCGATGCGCCCCACGGATTCATCGCGGAGAAAACGAAGATCACCAAATCCGCCACCGGCACAAATTTTTCCGTGATCTCCTGATGATCGCTTTCAATGGAGTTCGTGCCCGGCGTGTCCACGATATGAAAATCCTTCAAGAAATCCGCCGGAACGTAAACTTCCTCCAGTGTGGGAGTGATGGGCACGCGGCGCGGAACCGGGCCGTGCTTGAAAAAGCATATTTTGTCCGTGGTCGGCATCACGCCCGTCTTCGAGAAATCCGCGCCAAAGAGCGCGTTGAGGAACGTGGATTTGCCCACGTTCACTTCGCCCGCGACAACGAAGACAAACGGATCTTTGAGGCTGTTGATCAGGTTCTCCAGGATGACGACGTGGTCGGCCGGGCCGGCCGTCTCCACCACCAGACCTTTGAGCACATAGAGCGCTGAGCCAAGGCGCGAGCGCAGATCGAAGTATTCCTGGCCGATCATTGCACGTAGCCGGGCGGCATCACAAGCCTGTTTGCGCCGTCGGCTCGATGGCAGTTGCCGCTGGTTGTGGAACGGTGTTGGCAGCCTGTGCCGCGCCAGACGCTTCCAGATTGAGAAGCTGACTCACGGTGACAAAGCGATACCCTTTCGACAAGAGTGTGTCGAGTGTGTCTGGCATGGCGTCGATCGTTTGCTGATGAATGTCATGGCAAAGGATGATGGAACCCGGGCGGGTGCCGGCCAGGATGCGGCTTTTCACAACGGAAGCACCGGGGCGTTTCCAGTCGAAGGGATCCACATCCCAGAGGATGGTAGGATAACCGAAGTCATCATAGCACGTTTTTTTGAGCCGAAGATTTGTGGCACCATATGGAGGGCGCATGACGCGGATGTGATAACCGGAGGCGTCCTCCACG
>JAYVZW010000415.1:0-3678 GCA_043783015.1 Verrucomicrobiota bacterium | reverse complement strand
CAACACAAACACGAACGCATCCGGCAACTCCGCCAGCAGGGTCGCATCGTGGCGATGGCCGGCGATGGCATCAACGACGCGCCCGCGCTTGCCGCCGCGCACGTCGGCATCGCCATGGGGACAGGCACGGACGTGGCGATGGAAAGCGCCGGCATCACGCTCGTCAAAGGCGATCTGCGCGGCATCGCCAAGGCCGTCACCTTGAGCCGCTCAATGATGCGCAACATCCGGCAGAACCTTTTCTTCGCATTCGTTTACAACGCGCTCGGAATTCCCGTCGCGGCGGGCTTGCTCTATCCGTTCTTCGGGTTGCTCCTGAGTCCCATCATCGCAGGCGCGGCCATGAGCCTGAGTTCCGTGTCCGTCATTGGCAACGCACTCCGGCTGCGGGATGCAAAACTGTGAACGA
Organism: Verrucomicrobiota bacterium; assembly: GCA_043783015.1. GTDB lineage: Bacteria > Verrucomicrobiota > Verrucomicrobiia > Verrucomicrobiales > Verrucomicrobiaceae > VFKE01. The sequence goes on along the minus strand of JAYVZW010000415.1, from coordinate 3,269 downwards.
GGATTTTTTCCGTCACAGGGACGGCGACAATCACCGATTAACATGCGTGCTCGACGGTGCGGCGCTCCTTGGTCGCCTCCAAGACGCTGAGAATTTCCATCTCCAGGCTTTCCCACCGCTTCCGCAAGCGGCTCACCTGCTCCTCGTCGCGGAAATCGAGACTCGTCCAGCCTTGCCGCAAAATGTAGCCGTGCGGGTCGTTCGCAATCTGACGCAGCGTGTCGAGATCGCCATTGTCTTTCGCGTTGTTGATGGCGGCGGTCAGCTTGTGATAAGTCTCCAGCTTCTCCGGCTCGTGCGCGAAGCGGTCGGGGTGAAACAACTTCACCAGCTTCCGCCAGAGCTTGCCGAGTTCGGCGGCTTCCTCGGCGGAGAGTTCCGTTTTTATCTCCATTGCCGCCGCCGTGTTCGCATATTCCTGCTCATTCTTCGCGTTCTCCTGCCGGTAATCCCGCTCGATCTTCGCGGAATCTTCCTCGCCCTGCCGCACGAGAGATTCCAGATACTTCCGGCGATAGCTGACGACGAGCCGCAACCGGTCTCGCCGCAGGAAATGCTCGCGGAGCCGCTCAAACAGTCGGGACTTCAGTGCATCCACCTTCGCCTTATCGACCGTGAAGCCCGCTTCCAGTTCCGCCAGTCGCGCGCGCGCAGCGTCTACGAGCGCCCGCAGACGCTGCAACTCTGGATTCACGTAAAGCACCAGGTCTTTGCTCAACACAGCCGCACCATTGGCGCACTCCCAAGCGACAAACGGTGAGGATTCTGTCGTTTCTTCCAAGCGCCGCAAATACCAGCGCCCCATCCGCGAGTTGCGCGTGTTGGAGGACAGCGCGAGATCATCCAGCCATCGACGCAATCCGCCGTCCGTGCGTGCCTCCATGATCGACTTGCCTTTGTGTTGCCCGAAGGTGATGCGCGTCGGATACCATTCCTCGGTGACATAAGCCACAAGTTGCTCCCACGTCTCCAGTCCGCGCTGTTGCGCGATCGGACGCAGCACCGTTGCGAAAAGGTCGGCCACGGTGAAGACATCACCCAACGCTGTGTGTGCGCCGCGCTCCGGCATGTGGTAATACTGGCGCAAAGTTTGCAGCTTGCAGTTACCTGCGGGCACGGGATCGAGAAGACGTTGAGCCAGCCGCATCGCGCAAAACCCCGCGCTGCCGATGGGAGGCACGCCCAGCCGTGCCCATTCCGGCCTTAGCACTCGCTCCAGATCGTAACCCGTATTGTAGCTCACCAGCGGGAGCACGCCCGCATAGTTGCGCAACGCTTCATAAACCTCCACCGCCGGTTCACCGTCTCGTTCGAGAATTTCGCGTGTGTAGCCATGCACCCGCGATGCTTCCGGCGGAATGTCATGGTTTTGATTGAGTAGTTTGCGAAAAGGTTCACCCATTGGCTCCCATCCGCACATCTTCTGCGCGGCTAACTCAACGACGAAGATAGGAGCGGCAAAGCCCGTTGTTTCGCTGTCGAGTAGAATCCAGTTGGTGCCGTGCATAGGAGCTATTGCTTTGCTGGGTGTTTGTCTTTGAACTCGCGGTAAAGCGTATAAGCAGACTCCAACTCAGAAGGCGACATTAGAGCTGCGAAGGCCGTCGCTTCGTCCTTGGCTATCTCGATCCCTTGGTCTGCGGCTAACTGGAACCATTTATAGGCTTGGAGCATATCTTTCAAAACCCCTATCCCTCTTTTGTAACAATTACCGATATTGTTTTGAGCAGCAGCATGGCCCTGTTCTGCGGCTTTCTCATACCAATTAGCTGCTTCATTGAAATCTCGGGGTGTGCCTCTACCTAGGCGATAGGATTCGGCAAGGTCGCATTGTGCAACTGCAAGTCCTTGTTCGGCAGCTTTTTGAAACCATTGAACTGCTTCCCTGAAATCTTGTGGTGCGCCTAGCCCCTCATTGTAGCACTTACCGACAGCATGCTGTGCGCCAGTAGAGCCAGGAGGCTTTTGCTGTGCACACTTGAGAAACCACCTCAAGGCCTCAACTTCGTCCTTCAGAACACCGCGTCCATCCATATAACCGAGGCCGACACAATATTGCGCATACGGACTACCAAGCTCTGCCGCTTTAACATACAACCTGAATTCTTCCTCATAATTGGGTTCGTGATCTGATTCACCGCCATTGATGCGAGCAAGTCTAAGTATTGCTTCGACGTCACTTTCGCCGGAATACTGTTCTTTTAGGTTTAGATAAGACTGATCGACTTTGCCATCCTCGGAGTCCCTCGCGAGCGCGAGCGTCTCCCCGATCATCGCTGAAAGAATCCGTCCACCTGCTGCCGTGCTCGCAAGCGAGCGGTCAGTGCGAGGAACCAGGGCCTGCGTATTTTTATCCTCATCCATTGAGTGTGGCGAGGGCGCGGATGATGGTCTTCATCATATTTGTGTCAGTTGAGAGTTTTCATCCATGCAGAACAGTTTTTTCAGCTTGATGAATGTCGAACTATCCTCTGCATGATGAGATAGCCAGTGGTGCCGGGGCGTCTTCTCAGACGCATGATGCTCAATCCACCAATACAAATCTATCTCCCCCATAACTTGCTTTACTCGCTCCCGGAGCAACTGCGGAGTTGTAACGTAATGACCGCCGGACTCAAAGGTCAGAAACCCTTGCAACAATTCTAATAAATTGTCGGGGCCAGCGAGGTCATAAGCGTTTACTACCGCAAGAACATTCAGACGCTTCTGGCCCGGATTGACGCATCTGAACTTTTTGACGGCGTCATCAATCCTCCTCACAAGCCGATTGATCGGTGATTTTCCATCGCTCGACTGCGCGGCCCACGAAATGCCAGAAGCGAAGCGCTCTTCCAAAGGATCAGAGTCTGTCAACTCCTTCACCTCGCAGTAAAGCTCCAATGTATCCCATTTGAATACTTTGAAATCGGGAGTCATCTGGTTTGGAACACGCATCTCAGATTTTGAGAAGGGTTCCGGGCGAAGTCCTAAATGTGACAGGTAATCGAAGATGAACTGTTCGCTGCTATTCATGGCACCGATACGTCTAAACTGTTTTCACCCTCGTTGCCAAGTTGAGGACTTGGCAACGCCGTTTTTGCGCGGGGAATGGAGCGGAGCGACATCGCCTGTCCCACGCAGCCCGAAGGGTGGCCGTGGCAACAGCCAGCAACCCGTGCTTCGCGGTGAGTGGCGGGACTGCATGGAGCCAGTGCGGCGGCGCGTGAAACCAGCCCACACACTGCGCTATGCGATTAAGTTCATTCCGCCCCCGGCGGATCGAGAAGGCG
>JAYVZW010000414.1:0-11057 GCA_043783015.1 Verrucomicrobiota bacterium | reverse complement strand
CCGTTGATGACATTTTGGACATCGCTGTTGGGGCAGCATTATGGTCGCTATTGGGATGGCATTACGCATTCATTCCTGCCCTCATAGCCGAAGCCGTTCCTGGCTTAGATATGGTTCCGACGTGGACAGCAGCAGCATTCCTTGCAATCAAGAGCAAGAAGCACGTTCCGACTGAACAAGGCGTTGCGATCGACGTGTAGTGCAGGCGAATCTGTGCGCCTGTATTACGAGAGTGTCACGATCAGGCTGTGTGGTGCGTCCATGTATTCTACTGGATCAAACTGCTGAATGATCTGGCACCAGTCGGAGGACGAATCCCGTGACAGGCCGCGACACCACCCGTCAACGCAATGCCCTTCCAAGGCGCTAGGGAAGCGCTGATTAATCCCGGATTCCGAAGTTAAAAAAGGCATCGTTTGGCGCTGAAGACGTGGTTACTTGGCAGTGCAAACAAACCAGCACTCACAGCCATGCACCAAACGATGCAGGGGATTATCAACCCCGTTTTCACCTCCCGGCAAGTCCAACTTCACACCACGCTCAAGCCGGTCACTCCCTTCGGGGGACTGGTGAGCCTGATCGAGTTTTTCAACTCTCTGAAGCTCGGCGAGGTGCTCGGTCGATTGATGCCCTTGCGCTACTCCAGTCCCAACGCCATCGCTCCGGAGCAGACGCTCTTTGCTCTGATCATCTCCATCATCGCCGGGGCGCAACGCTTGGCGCACACCGATTGGCTGCGCGCTGATCGTGCGCTGCACGCGATGCTCGGCATTGTGCGCTTTCCTGGCACGGACACGGTGCGCAATTTGCTCAAACGCTTCACTCAGCCGGTCATCGAGGCGTTCTGGCGTCCGCTCTGGCGCTGGCTGCTGCTGCAAGGTTGGGCGAGGCCCGCCGAGGGTTGGAGCTTGGATCTCGATAGCACGGTGTTCCAGCGTAGCGGTCAGCAAGAGGGGGCGCTGCGCGGTTACAACCCGTCGCGGCCAGGGCGGCACACGCATCATCCGCTGCTCGCTGTGCTCGCGGAGGCTCCGCTGGTCTTGCATGGTTGGTTGCGCAGCGGCAATGCCGGTTCGGCTCGCGGGGTGGTGCCGTTTTTGCAGGAGGCTCTCGCGCTGATGCCTGAGGACTGGAAGCTGCGCACGGTGCGCGCCGACAGCGGCTTCTTTGACCAAGCTTTGTTCGGCTTCCTGGAGGAGCACTCGCTGCCCTACATCATCGTGGCACGCATGACGCGCACGCTCAAAGCGAGCGTGGCCACCATCAAGGACTGGACGCCCGTGGATGAGCACTACAGCACGGCGAGTCTTTACCTCAAACTCCACGGCTGGAGCAAGGAGCGACGCTTCGTGGTCATCCGTGAACTGGAGCGCGAGGACAAGAGCGCGGTGGGTCGCCGGCTCATCGAGGTGCCCGGCTACACCTATCGAGTGTTCGTCACCAGCCGCGACGAAGACCCCGTGGAGCTATGGCGCGACTACAACCAGCGCGCGTGCATCGAGCAGCGCATCGAGGAGTTGAAGAACGACCTCGCTGCGGACGGCTTTTGCATGAAGCAGTTCTATGCGACGGAAGCCGCGTTCCTGAGTGTGCTCTTCGCATTCAACCTGCTGAGCCTCTACCAACAGGCCATCGGCACCCGCAGCGAGAAGCACTATCAGCGTCCCGCGACGCTACGCAGCCAAGTGTTCCTCGGAGGAGCGATCCTGGGCACCCGAGCGAGGAAGCCCGTGCTCTACATTGCGCAAAGCTGGGGTGGTGCAGAGAAGCACAAACCCTTGATCGATAAGGTCTTGGAGTGGCAAAAACGAACTTCGCCGAAGTTGCCTCCTGAGCACTCGCCACCGGACGATAATGAACTCAAAAACGCTGCCTAACTTCGGAATCCGGGTTCATTTCTTTTTTCAGCAATCCGGCAAGCCGTGTGGCGACATCGCGGCGCGTGTTGACGAGATTCTCTGTCTCGCCGGGATAATGGGCCAGAATGTAAAGGCCCGGCCCTTTGAGTTTGCCATCTGTCTTCGACTTGTGCGATTCCCAGCCGTTTGCCAGACTGAGATTGGGAATGTATTTCCACTGACTCTGGCGGATGGCGAGATCGCCGTTACCACTCTTCAAAACGAGGGAATCACGGGGATGCGCATTGCCTTGTTTATGATTGCCGTTGCTAACCCGCAAGGTGGAAATAACCGTGAATGTGCGGAACCCCGCGGAAATACCAGACAAGTTCCGGGCTTTCTATCTGCCAGGTGTCCCACACCTTGTCGCCGCCAATGTCGTAATCACCACCGTAGCAGGAGATGAACAGGCGCTCGACAATCTTCTTGTCTTCGATGGTCTTCATCGTGGTCGCGACATCTGCGGGACGGAAGCACACCATCATGCGGTGCATCGTTTCGAGCAGCTTCTCCTGCTGATCCTTCGTGAGATCAGCGGCGGCGAGGCCGGGGAGGTCCGTTTTCTTTTTGGCGATGACTTCGGCGGGTTTTTCGGATCGTGGTTCGCGCGCGACGAGAATTTTATCCTGCTGCTTCCCATCCAGTGCGCTGACAAATTCATTAAAGATAAGTCCCTGATACCAGAAGGGATTGCCCGCGTGATCCTTCTCCTCGCGGAATGACTTGGCGAAATTCCCGTAAAAAATAGGCCGGCCACCGAAGCCGGTTGCTTGGTCGCTATGAACAAAGGTGCGACGAGTGACGTGATGCCCCGTATAGATGAACTCAAAGTCCGCGTCCTCCGGCTTGCCAAAAAATCCTACGGACGGCGTGTTGGCAATTTTGCCCATGAGGTCTTTCTCAACCTGCCAGTTCATTTTTTCCCGATAATCCGGGTGATGGAGCGACTCGAAGATTTGCTTCACGAGGTCTTGCTGATCCTTCGTGTAAAACGTGTGCAGCCGCTGATCCGGGCAGATATACCACCAATTACTCACGAACCCGCGCTTCGCGTGATCGCCCGGCAGGAGAATTTTTGATCTCTGATCCTCGGTGAGGCTCTTGAAAAACTGCATCGGCAGTGAGTCCGGCCCCGATGCCGTGGCTTTGGCCGCTCTCAATGTAGGCAACGAAGCAAACGCAACCGAGGAACTGAGCGCACGAAGGATGTCGCGGCGATTGAATGACTTTCTGGTCGCGGAGGAAAAAAGTGCGCTCATGAGTCAATGATAGGCAGAACCCACGTGCAAAGGCGAGCACGTTTTTTTAGGCGCGATAAAGCAAAACGAGGGCATGAGAAACCGTCGCGCTCATCGCGGACGGCCGCAGAGAAGTCACGGCATTTCTTTGATCTGAATGTGGCGGTATTCCATGACGCCGCGGTCGCCTTCGAGTCCGATCGGGCCGGTGGCCGGGACTTGCAGCGCGTCTTCCAGCACCTCTCCGTTGCAGGTGCAATGGGCGACTCCGTCTTTCACTTCAATGACCAGTTGGTTCCAATCCTGGGGCTTATACTGTTTCAGTTCTTTGTAGGGACCGGCGACCAGGTAGTCGCGGCATTGAAGCTGCGGCTTGCGGATGAATACGCCGCTGTCCGCATTGACCGAAGCGCGGAACTCGAGCTTGAGCACAAAGTTCTTCGGAAACTCGGCCACGGTATAAATCTGGCCGGTGAGCTTGTCCATCTCCGAGGGATAAGTCACCGCGATGATGCCATCTTTGACGATGTAACGTCCCGCGTCGGCGGCCTCGGTCTTGCCGTCGTGCTTCACGAGGATCGCTCCGGGATTCGGGTCGTCCTTCTTGGCTTTCTCACGGAAACACCAGCCGGTGAGATCCTTGCCATTGAACAGGGAAGTGAATCCGGGCTCCGGCTTCCAGTCCTCAGCGTGGACGATAGAAGCGACGAGGACAAGGAAGAGCGAAAGGGCGATGCGTTTCATGGTTGGGAATTAGACGATACAAAACGCTTAACATTGCGCTGTCACGCGGAAAGAGTGATTTGCATGACGACCATGTTTAGCAGGTCTCCGGGTTTACTCCGCCTGATAACCACGCCAAATCCACACCAGCGTGTCGGCCAGTGTAAGTTCAAAGACTCGCTTGTCGCAATGCCCGGTGCCTTTGCTGAAGACGAAACGATGGTGATAGCCCTTCTTCGTGAGCGCAGCATCGGTGCGCAGGCCGGCCATCACCCAGTTGTGATGGGTTTCCTCGGGGTCGTTGGCGCGGTTGTCCTTCTCGGACACATGGGTGAAGATGCGCAGCGGTTTCAACTCGCTGGTCTCGATGAGCTTCATGCCCGAGTGATACTCCCACGCGCCCAGAGGGAATTTGGCCTCCTCCGGCGCGTCGTCGTCTTGCTGGTCCACAAAGGTGCCGGAATACGCGATGATGCGACGGAACCAGTCGGGTCGGAACCAGCCCATCGTGAGCGCCGCCGCGCCGCCGGAACTGCAACCAATCACGCCGCGACCCCAGGGATTTTCCGTGAGGGCAAATTTGGGATTGGCGGTCTTGATCTCTGCATTGCTCAACACTGCGGGCAACACTTCATCATGAATGAACCGCGCGAGCCGGTCGGACATGGTGTCATATTCCAAGCCGCGCTCGCTGTTCTTGCTGTCGCTGCCGCCATTCTCCACAGCCACCGCGACGAAAGCGGGCAGCCGGCGCTTCGGATCCTTTGAGATCGTGAGATTGTCCAGCGCGCAGCTGATGAGCTTGAGTTGTCCGGGGCCGTCATGAATGATGAGCACTGGAGCCTTGGTGCCGTCCTTGTAAGCAGCGGGCACATAAACCGTGATCTTGCGCTCTTTACGCACGGGCTTCTTGTCAGGTTCGAGCGTCTTGTCGGTGCCCGGAAATATCTTGCTGTTCGCCAGCGGCATGGAAAAAGTGAATGTCTTTCCTTTGGGATTGCCCAGATCGGTGAGGTCAGGGTCGATCTTGTAATCAAGACCAACGGTGAAATGACCATCCCCGACGGTGCCGGAATTTTGAGGGTCCTCGGCGGCCTTCGCTGTGAAATTGAGCAGACCAATAATGACGAACAAATTGTATAAGCGAGTGGTGAGCATCGCTGATCGTCAGTGCTCGGCAGCGGATGTCAATGCCTCGGATACAGGCAGCTTTGGAAGCATTCCCTATAGTGTTTAGCTCTCCCATTTCCACAATTCTACCGGTGGCACCTTCGCGCACGGGCGTGAGCGTTCATGCGGTGGACGCTCTGCGCAACTCTATCGTGCCACCGCTCCCGCGCTCGACTCCCACACCGTCGCCGGCCAATCGCACGGTGCCGTCATCGGCACCTTTTCGGCTTTCAACAGCGCCGTCAGCTCCGTGACGCGCTGCGTGTCTCCGCCTGTCGCGAGGAAAAACCCGTCGCCCGCAGACCACGCGTTGATCGAATCGCGCGCCTCCCAGTCCGCATGTGAAGCCATAAATTTCTCCTGCGTCACCGCTTGCCACTCGCCCGTGCCTTCGCCGCCGAATCGTTTGCTGCGCACCCCCGCGCCTTCGTGCAGCAACCTTACGCGCTCCTCGGGCTTTACGGCCTTCGGATCATCGGCCTTCGTCGGGTCTCACACTGAAAAAATTGCGATCTTTTTTTCATCTTGCAGTTCTTGGATGCCAAAATAGCCTCCGCTCCAGCCTTCCGCTGCGACGTAGGTGCCGCCTGTTGATTGGATGACCTTCGCTTCAATGTAAAACGCCTCGCATTCCGCCGTGCTCCATTGTAGATGAACCGGCCGCGCGGCGCGCGCCTGCACTTTTCCGCCGATACTCTCAGCGGCCGGGAGAATCGTCGCAGCTATGCAACACGCCGCAAATGCAAAGACGAGGGAGGCGGGTTTCATGATGGGAACAGATTTGGTTATTAAGGAAGTGCGTCGAGTTAGAGGGAAGCATGCTGCTTCACAGACGATGGAAGCTGATGCGGTGGCAGTTTTGCTGTTCTTCGCTGAGAGCAACGTCGAGACGGACGGCGAACTTTCGAGGAACCCGGCGACAGATGGCGGACATCTTTGCGGCGCGTTCGGATGCGCCAAACGCCGTCTGGTTTTGCCGTCCACCGGCAGAGGTCAAAATGCTCTAAAAGTGCCCGGACAATCTGTTTAATTGGTGAGAATACTGATATCGCGCAATGACTTGCGGGCCGCTGGCTTGTCGGTCACGATAATGGTCGCGCCCGAGGACAGCACGTCATCGAGCTTTTGGGCGAATTCGGGAGAGAACTTCACCTTCGGTGCCAGATCATGAGGCGAGCTGCCGCCGCCGCTCACACTCATCCATCTCCGCGCGGCATGTCCTGGTGCATAGGGACTCGCTCCCTTGCTCACGCCATCGAGCAAAGTGAAGACGTGGTCCCCGAGACTGCCCTTCACCGAAACGGTCGCACGACCTATCGGCTCCCCGTTGCGATAAACATAGATCACACCGTCCGCCGAACTGACGAGGATGGTGACAGGGCCTTTGCTGCTGCGTTCTGGACGCCAGTCGTATTCGCCCTTGCCCATCGGCTTGAGCATCGCGGGATTGAAATCCTTTGGTGCGAGCATCAAGCCAGGATTCGCCGCGAAGTGTTGCTGCGTGTTCCTGGCATCACCGATGACCACCGTGGCCCCCCGCGTGGTGATGGAGAAGAGCAATGTCGAGAAATCATAGGGCATGCGGATGCAGCCGTGGCTGGCGGCATGGCCGGGAAGATTGCCGGAATGCATCGCAACTCCATTCCAGGTCAGCCGCTGCATGTTCGGCATCGGCGCGTTATCGTATGTCTTTGAGTAATGAGTCTGATTTTTTTCCAGGATCGTGAAAACACCCGCCGGCGTCTCGTGGCCCTTCGCACCCGTGCTGACTGAAGAACGACCAACCAGGATGCCGTTGCGATACACGCTGACCGTTTGCAGCGGCAGGCTCACCAGCACCACCACCGGACCCGCTGGCGAGAGCTGAGGATTCCACCAATACTCGCCCGGCTTGAGCGGGCCTGTCGGCTTGCCCGTGGGCGTGCCTTTCGTGTGGAAAGAAGGCTGCGCCATCTCTCCGGCCTTTGTTGGTTTCTGGCTTACTGTCAGATCCAGACCCGACTGGGTGGATGAGCAGGAGGCGAGAGCTGCCAGCAATGCCAGCGCGAATGGCTTCAGGATTTTAGTTTTCATGTTTCGATTTTTATAGCTTAAATTTTTTCACACTACGATTTGCCTATGGCCCTGCTGCACAGTTTTATCAATGACAAACGTGATGTGAATTATGCTGCTTATGCCACGAGAGGAGCGCGGACACTCTTGTCCGCATCTTCATTTTCGCGGCTTCGCCGCCATACTTTTTGAATTGCGGGCAGGAGTGCCCGCGCTCCTCTCAGCTTCGCTCCCACAGAATGAAACCAGATTTCAATCCGGCCTTCGCTGGATTTTCCCGAACGTAACTGCGGATCATTTCGAAGTGCTCGGGGCTTCGCACGAGGCGGTCGAAATATTCCGGCTGCCAGAAGGGATTCAGCGTGCTCAGGCCCGTTTTGTGAATCAGACGGCTCGAGACACGTTTCCAGCCTCCGATGATCGCGGGAAGTGCCGCGTGGTTTTCCGGCGTGAAGAGCACATGCACGTGATTGGGCATGATGACGTAGTTCCAGAGATGATAGCGTTGGTCGTCGAGCTGATGAAATCGATCGGCGACGATCTCGGAGACCTCTGAATCTCGTAGCGCGCAACAGCCGTGACCCGCGTCCAAGTATTCGTCGAGCTTGTCTGAAAACTGGGAATGAAAAATCGCTTCAGTAGCGTTATCCCAAGGCTTCGGATGAGAAGTTAAAAATGCGTCGAGCGCCGCGAGCCACGAATCGAGCAGCTTCTTCGGCAACGAATCCGCGAGCCGGAACGTGACGAAGATGGCGACTTCACCTTGCTGCCAATGCGGCAGCTTGTGACGAGTGGTCTTCGTGTCCGCCTGTGGATTGAAGAACTTCATCTGGTGAAGGGAGCGTGGGCACTCCTGCCCGCAATTTAAAAATTAGGCGGCGTAGCCGCGTAGTTGTATGAAGCGGGCAAGAGTGCCCGCGCTCCTCTCCCCAGTCTCGACTAAGCCCCGCAGTAGGTGTTACAAAGGCTATGACAAGACGATATCTTTCGGCCTAAATTTCTTTCCTGTGTGCAGAAAGAAAAGGTCCACGCTGCTGCGGAGGTGAAGAAATCCATGAATCAGGCACCATGCTGCCTTAGTCACCTGGTCTTCAGCGCTGCCAGTTTCATTTTTCATCTCTGGCAAATCCCCAGAGGCAAGAACGTCTTTGATCGAGAGAATTCGGCCAAGGTGACTTTTTGCGTAGTTGAGTTCCTCGATGACTTCGTTCGCCGCAGGCTTGCCGATTGCGCCGGTGAGTCTTAGAGCGCGGAGGCGCGTTGCCCAGAAAAACAGAAAATCGACAGCATCACGAACCCAGAGCGCCGCTTCGTCGACCTCGCTAAAAACGGTTCGACGCACTGTAGTCGACCTCGCAGTGCTCTTTATTTCAAAGGTTTTTTCATACCTGCCTGCCTGGCTTCTACAAATATGGATTAGCTTTTCATGTAGTAGATCGATGGGAGTCATTTCTTTCACGAACCGAAGCTGGCATCTGGTGTCACGAATGATTTCTTTTTGTTTGGTTGAAGCGGGCTTGCGAGTCTTGGAGGTGCGACTGGAAGGCAAAAGTCCTGCCGATTCTTCATGCCAGGCTTCCCAATAATGTGACGTAAATGTCTTGTCCCTTCGATTGGCTTTCTCGTGACCCTCGCTCATGTGGTGTGTTACAGGTCAGGCAGGGTGCTAAAACAGAATTTTGGAAAGTTGAGTAGTAGGTGGTCGCAAATTGCGACCACTTCGCGTGATCATTTATGATACTCCTGCAACGCCCGCACCTGCACCTCGCTGCCTTGCAGTGACTTGATCGCTCGCAGTGCGGCATCTGCCCCACGGAGCGTGGTCATGATCGGGATGCGGTTCTGCATGGCAGCGGTGCGGATCTTCACTTCGTCCTCGCGCGGATTCTTGCCGGACGGGGTGTTGATGACGAGGGCCATGTCCTTGTTCTTCATCAGGTCGATGACGTTCGGGCGCTGGCCGCTGGCGAGTTTGGGGAGGATGTTCACTTCGATGCCGGCGTCTTTGATGACTTGGCCGGTGCCACTGGTGGCGTAGAGGGTGAAGCCGAGGTCGGCGTAGCCTTTGGCGATGCGGACGACGTTGGGGCGGTCGGTTTCTTTGACGCTGATGAAGACGTTGCCCTTCGTGGGCAGGGTGCCGCCGGCGGCCATCTGGCTTTTGGCGAAAGCGAGGCCGAAGTCCATGTCGATGCCCATGACTTCGCCGGTGCTTTTCATTTCAGGGCCGAGGATGATGTCCACGCCGGTGAATTTGCTGAAGGGGAAGACGGCTTCCTTCACGCTGAAGTGCTTGGGATGGACTTCTTCGGTGAAGCCGAGTTCCTTCAAGGTCATGCCGGCCATGATCTTGGCGGCGAGTTTTGGCAATGGGACGCCGATGGCTTTGCTGACGAAGGGGGCGGTGCGGCTGGCGCGGGGATTGACTTCGATGACATACAAGTCGTCGCCTTTGACGGCGAGCTGCATGTTCATGAGGCCGCGGACGTTGAGCGCCTTGGCGAGCTTTTTGGCGGCGTCGCGGATGCGATCCTGCATGGCTGCGCTGAGGCTGAAGGGCGGGATGACGCAGGCGCTGTCGCCGGAGTGGATGCCGGCCTCCTCGATGTGCTCCATGATGGCACCGATGACGGTGGTCTCGCCGTCGCTGATGCAATCGACATCGACCTCGGTGGCGTCTTCGAGAAAGCGGTCCACGAGCACGGGGCGGTCGGGCGTGGCCTCGACGGCGTTCTTCATGTAGTGGGTGAGTTCGGCGTCGCTATAGACGATCTGCATGGCGCGTCCGCCGAGCACGAAGCTGGGGCGCACAAGGCTGGGGTAACCAATGCGCGCGGTGATGGCGAGTGCCTCCTCCAGCGAGGTGGCGGTGCCGCTTTCGGCCTGGTTCAAACCGAGATCGTCTAGCAACTTGGCGAACATCTTGCGGTCTTCGGCGAGTTCGATGTTCTTCGGCGAGGTGCCGATGATGCGGACGCCGTTTTCTTCGAGGCCTTTGGCAAGGTTCAGCGGGGTCTGGCCGCCGAACTGGACGATGACGCCGAGCACCTGGTCGTGGCGGTTTTCGCGCTCGTAGATGTTGAGCACGTCTTCGAGCGTGAGGGGCTCAAAGTAGAGCTTGTCGGAGGTGTCGTAGTCGGTGGAGACGGTTTCGGGGTTGGAGTTGACCATGATGGTCTCGTAGCCGAGCTCGCGCAGGGCGAAGCTGGCATGGACGCAGCAGTAGTCGAACTCGATGCCCTGACCGATGCGGTTCGGACCGCCACCGAGGATGATCACTTTCTTGCGGTCGTTGTCGCGCACTTCGTCCTCGATGCCGTAGGTGGAGTAGTAGTAGGGCGTGAAGGCCTCGAACTCGGCGGCGCAGGTGTCCACGAGGCGGTAGGTGGGCAAAACGCCAGCGGCTTTTCGCGCATTGCGAACTGCGGATTCACTCGTGTGATTGGCACAAGCAATTTGTTTGTCGGAGAATCCGAACCTTTTGGCGCGTCGCAATCCATCGCATTCAGCGAGAAGCCTTGTGGCCGTAGCTTCTGATGGTTCCATTATTTCAGGCGTGAGTTCTCCTGCTTCGCCTGCTCTGATTTGAGCAAGATATTTTTGGTGCAGGAAGTCGAGTTTCGCTTTCTCTGCGACAATCTCTTCTATCTGCCTCAAGAACCATCGGTCGATTTTTGTGAGGTTGAAAACTTCTTCAATTGTGAAGCCAGCTTCGAATGCCTCACCAATATAGAATATGCGTTCGGCATTCGGGATCGTCAGTTTCTTTGTTATCAACTCAACATCCCAAACGAAACTCGAAGCCACCGGCTCGCCCTTCTTGAGTTTGCAGTGTTCCTCCCACGCTCGTTCTGCTAAATAAGCGCGTGGTTCAACTCCATCGCCGATCAAACCGAAGCGTTTGATCTCCAAACTCCGCAGCGCTTTCTGCAACGACTCCTTGAACGTGCGGCCGATGGCCATGGCCTCGCCGACG
>JAYVZW010000413.1:0-3690 GCA_043783015.1 Verrucomicrobiota bacterium | reverse complement strand
TCTGGACCGCGCTGATCGGCATCTGGATGATGAACCGTCCGAAACCCGATCCGCTTGATCTCAGCCGCAGCATCACGAATGACGACCTGACCCAGCCGCTCGCAGCCACCACGGCCATCATCGTGCCGGTTTACAATGAAGATGTCACGCGGGTCTTTGAAGGTGTGCGCGCGATTTATAAATCGCTCGAAAGCACCGGACGCCTCGGCAGCTTCGACTTCTTCGTGCTCAGTGATTCCGATGATCCGAATAAGTGGATCGAGGAAGAAGCCGCGTGGTTGGAAATCTGCCGCCAGCACAATGCTTTCGGTCATTTTTTCTACCGCAAACGCCGCTCGCCCATTAATCGAAAAAGCGGAAACGTCAGCGATTTCTGCCGTCGCTGGGGCAAGCGTTATCGTTACATGATCGTGCTCGATGCTGACAGCCTCATGTCCGGCGGATTGCTGGTGAACATGGTGCGCATTATGGAGAAGCATCCGGCAATCGGCATTCTTCAGACCTTCCCGAAACAAATCGGCGCCAACACTTTGCTGGGGCGCGTCATGCAATTTGCGCAAAGCCTTTATGGCCCCGCTTTCGTTGCGGGTCTCAATTACTGGTCTTGCGGCGAGGCTAATTACTGGGGACACAACGCCATCATCCGTCTTGCTCCGTTCATCGAATACTGTGCACTCCCGGCGCTGCCCGGCAAGGAACCGCTCGGCGGGCACATTTTGAGCCATGACTTTGTCGAAGCCGCGCTCATGCGAAAAGCCGGCTACGCGGTGCGCCTGCTGCCCACGGATGAAGGCAGTTACGAAGAAGGCCCGCCCACGTTGCTCGACATGCTCAAGCGTGACCGCCGCTGGTGCCAGGGCAATCTCCAGCACTTCAGACTCATCTTTGCCAAGGGCATGCATTTCATCAGCCGACTGAATTTCCTGCACGGCATCCTTAGTTATGTCAGTTCACCCCTCTGGTTCTTGTTCCTTGTTTTCTCCACCATCCTCGGCGCCTCAGATCAGGGTGCCTTCAATCAGCAGGCCCAATTGTCGGGCCAGATTTTGCTGGGAATGACGTTCATGTTCATCTTTCTTCCCAAGGTTCTCATTGTGCTCGATGAAGTCTTTACCGGACGGCAGTTCAAACCGGTGCGGCTCCGGCTCCTCGCGGCCTTCAGCAGCTTGGTGGACACTTTTATTTTCACGCTGCTCGCGCCGGTGATGATGATCTTCCACAGTCGCTTCGTCATCTACACCATCCTTGGCAAAGGCGTGCGCTGGGTGGCGCAACGCCGAAAGCTCAGTGGCGGCATGGACTGGCGCGAACCCATTGTCACCTTTGGCGGCGTCACATTGCTCGGTCTGGCCTGGGGCGCGCTGGCATTCTTTATACCGAATTATTTTCTGCTATGGATCAGCCCCGTCGTGGTCGCGCTGATTCTCGCCATTCCCTTTGCCATCATTACCTCCAGCACCCGCTCACTTCTGCGCTTCGGCATGTTCCTCACGCCGGAAGAAATCAAGCCACCGCAGGTGCTCCAGTCGCTCGAAGATCATCTCGACGAAATCAAGGGCCGCCCTCAGCTCCAGCCTGAAATTGAAACCAATTATGGCCTCGTCCAAGTCTGTATTGATCCCTATGTCAACGGCCTTCACGTCAGCCTCCTGCGCCGTCGCAAGAATCAACAGCACTCGCGCGAATACTTTGCTCATCTCTCCCACAAGCTCATTTCACAGGGCCCAGGGGCGCTGCACGCGCAGGAACTCAAAGCTATCATGTATGATGCCGACACCGTAACGCATCTGCATTATGAACTCTGGTCCGCCGCCGAAGGCCATCTCGCCAGCTTCTGGACGACCGCCATCCGCCAATACAACCTCGTCGCACCCAATCCCTTCACGCACCTTATTGCGCAGATGACACCGGTAGGGTGACGCTGCGCGCCCTACTTCACAGCAGCAGAATCGCGTTCCCGCAGGCCAGGTTCCAATGTTCTTCGCGAAATACTTCAGCCCCGTTTTTAGTTAGTCATATCACCCTTCAGCTTATTTCTTTATTGAGCGCGTCCAATTTGACGCGAAGCTGATTTGACATTTATTCTATACAAGTCACAGTCCGCGAACTTCACCTCCCATGTCCCGACTGCTACGTTCCCCTGTCTTCCATTCCCTGCGCCATTACATGCTGGCTTTGATATTGCTGGCCATAACCGGCTTGTTAATCACCAGTCACACTCGCGGAAACAGCAACGGTGTTGTCAGCAATACCCCACCACCAGCGAGCTATTTTGAAGCCGCGCTCTACACGCCGGAGCAGTTGAGTTTATCCTCAGTTAATGACGGCATCCCGGATGTGTGGAAAGACTACTACGGGCTCAGCCTTTGGATCCTGAACTGGCCCAAGCCGACTACAACGGCACTGGCGTGAACAACCTTGTCAAATACCTCGCCAATCTCTGGCCGCTAGATACCACTCCGCCTGAACCTCCTCAGCCGCCCCCGACAGTAAAACCAGTCGCCACCGCCAAGGCGCTCGCTGCCACTGCTCCAGCTGGCGGTGCACCTTTGCTCCCAACCCCGCCGATCCTTACCAACGGTAACTTCTCCGGCACGGCCGACCTTGGACATTCATCCACCAATGGCTATGGCGGTGCCCGCTTTGAATGGGGTTACAACACCTCGATCAACGGGTGGAAGGCTCTACGCGGAAGCCAGATTGAAGTCTGGTCGGTGAACGGCAATCAGTTCGTGGAACTGGACGCCAGCAATGGCAGTTATGGCATCAAACAGCAGGTGGCTAATGCTAAGGCGGGCACTTACCTGCTGACCTGGAAGCATCGCGGGCGTGACAGCGCACAAGCTGGAAACAACGCTTACAGGGCATTTGTTTACACTGAGGGTGCCGGTGGCTTGATCTCACGGATCACGCTAGCGCAAAAACAATTTCCTGTGCCTCCTCAAGTGGTGAGCAAGACTGCATGGAACACACAGGTTCTAGCGTTCACCGTCACGGAAGCAGACCTTGCTGCGGCGGGTGGAGCGCAGAAGAGCCTCTGGATAGCCTTCGAACCGGATGGCAATAACACCTATGGGGCACTTATTGATGATGTGAGCCTCGCGCCCGTTGAGGTGTTCCAGCCAACTATTAATAGCGACGGAACGGCTGGAGACCTCGCGCCAGTTGACTCAATCCGCATGTGTCGCTGGGAAAGTCCGCGTAACCCTCAAACCAGTATTCTACAGAATCGCGGTGAATTTCCACAGCAGGACACAGATCGCTTTGTAATTAGGTTGCCATTGGGACACCGCAACTCAACATTTTCGATACGCGTCACTGTTAGCACTACAGGAACTGTTGATAATAATTACAATGACGCAGGGCATCAGATTGATTTCAAGGAAGAAGGTGACAGTGGCGTGTTTGTCTCTAAGCCAATGGCTTTGGTCGTTGATACAGGTGACAATGGTGTCCTCGTTGGTGGCGCAGCAGCAGGGTCGCTAAATCACCCGACATTCATCACCAGACCAGGTTGTAAGCTTCAATTGACTTGTGCTGAGCTTGGTGGAAATCCGGTTAGTATTCCCGTGAAAGAATACTCGCATAGGGTTCGCTTTCAGCAGATTATGGCCGGAGACATCGGCCAGGGCAACGTTGCTTCTGCGATGTTTGAGAACCTGTGGAGATTTCCTGAGATTTACAACCAAG
>JAYVZW010000412.1:0-3694 GCA_043783015.1 Verrucomicrobiota bacterium | reverse complement strand
ACTTTGAACTCGTCGGCAGCATGGTGAAAAACATCAGCTACGGCAACGCGCACCGGTATTTCGGAATGGATGTGGCGGCGGAATGAATTATTGAGACTCGCGCTAGAGAGACAAGGAACGACGACACTCCTGTCGTCGTAGAGACTTGATTTCACTTGGACGGCAAGAGTGCCGTCCCTCCTTGTGTAACTCATCCTATTTCGCGAAGCTCAATAGAGCGCCCGCGTCGTCCCTAACAATTGAAAAACCATGCTCAGGGAGGAGATGCCAGTTCGAGGCCAAACGGAACGAACAGACTGAAATCTGCGGTATTGAGAGTGGCCAACGGCGCTTTTTTGCTGATCGAGACGGCAGCGATCATCGCATCCACGCGCAAACGGCGGGAACGCTTGACGGCGTTGAAGAGCGCAGCGGCAATCAGTGCCTGAGAGTCCTCAAAGGCAATAATTCCCTGAGTCAGAAGGGCTCGCATCGCGTCAATCTGGGAGTCATCCACCGGTCCGCACAGAAACTCATACCAGGCGGGAGCCGCCGTGCAGAACGTCTCTCCCGCTTCGAGCCATGCCAGAAGGTGGCACGATTCCGTCCGGCTCTCGCTCACTCCACCAATAAGGAAGTTTGCATCTAGGCAAATCATTCGCCTCTCCAGTGCTTCCGGTCTTCATATACCTCTGCTATATAGGTAGCGGCCTTCTTGGCATCCAGACCCTTGCCTTTGGCGAAAAGCTCCCTGAGCAAAGCCGCAGGATTGGTTTTGGCAGCCCCAGTCTGCTGCTCCGCACGTTCAATAGAGCGCCGCACAACCTCTGCATGGGAAACCTTCCACCGGAAGGCCAGGCGCTTCAGGCGTTTGGCGGTAACTTCATCCAAAGCAAATGTCGTTCGATGGGTCATCGTAGGCATACCATCACTCATACCATCACTTTTCTTCGGGTCAAGAAAACGATCGGCAGCATGAGTGAAGAACATCAGCCGCGGCAACGCACACCGGCATTTCGGCATGGATGTGGCCTCACATTGAACGTCAATTCCCTGGGTAGTGACGCTGAGAACTTGCAGACGCAGGAATGAGCACTGAGTATCGCAATTCCGAAACGCCTTCAGGCAAGTCATCTGGAATTCGTGGAATCGCTTTTATTGGGATAAAAGAAAACGAGTCCTTGGCCAATTC
This sequence comes from Verrucomicrobiota bacterium, assembly GCA_043783015.1. GTDB lineage: Bacteria > Verrucomicrobiota > Verrucomicrobiia > Verrucomicrobiales > Verrucomicrobiaceae > VFKE01. The sequence continues at coordinate 2,523 of JAYVZW010000412.1, read as the reverse complement.
TTCATCGAACGTGAATGCACAAGCCTTGGAGTAATCTGCTCCAAGAGTTCTTACCACTTTTGATTCAACTTCAAAACGAACATTACCGGCAAGGCGTGATTGAATTCGTTGAAGCAGCTCAAGACAGTTGCAGCCAGCCGTGGATCGCTCGACAAACACTGAGGCAATCCACAATTCGATACCAGATGGCGGATGCAGTTGCTCGTGTGAGAAGTGATGCCTGCGAATACGGTTCCCAGAGCTTTTCACTTCCACACGAAGCCTTTGCATCGCGAAATCGTAACGCTCCATGGGATCGTCATGCCATGCGGCGGCCCATCTGGGGAGATCGGGGCTGTTGGCGAGAACAAAAAGTTCGGCCCAAAGACCCTGAATGCTTTTAGCGGGTGGCTGACGAAGCGCTTGGAAGATTTGAACCAGCTTTCTGACCTCGATTGCAACGGCACGCGGCTCCGGCATTTCTGGGAGGCCGTTCAGTAGATGACTGGAGAGACGTAGAAAAGAGCATATCAACGCATTATCAGTCACTCGGCACTCCACAATGCTGAACACCCCGGTCACCTCGCCTTCCGGCGTTTTCATCGTGCCTGCATATCCATGCATGACTGTTAGATTCTCCAGCTTCAAAGATGCAGGATATGCTCCGACTGGAAGGCAGGTTTCGATCAGCAGAACTGGATGGCCTTGCTCGGACTTGGCAATGAAGTGACAGTTTGAGGCTTCAATCTTTAACGTGAAGTAGCTGACTGTTGACGAGCCATCTCGGGGAGATGGCATCAGAGATGCGAAGGCTGGAAGAATGTCGGCCATCCGAGACAAGATTAATTGTTGTCTTGCACAAGCCAGTCATGAGCCATGAGCGCTGGAATCCAGACCGCAATAACTGGAACGTCATTCATCAGTTGAGCGCCGCTGTCAGTGAGGTTGAGCCTGTGAAGTTGGATGCTCAATTGTCCGTTTGAATGGAGATGACGATCACCAGGATCGTAGCCGAGATCAGCAGGGCGCCCGTTTGCACCGGAGAACAACTGATCAATCTCATCAGCGTCGGGATCAACTGCGCGCTGCCGTGGTTCGCTCGGACTGATCTGATACACTGTGCAAAGCTCGCTGGGATGAGCCTGAAGGTGCTGATGAATTTGCAGCAATGCACCAAAGTATTTTTGCCCATCGTCTGGAGCCCTCACATGGACTTGTGACAGAAGTCCTTCATACACTTCTTGGAGCGGGATGTCTGCGGCTATCCGATGCTGTCTCGCAGGAGTCCTGTGGACGTTTTGCGGCAAATCCGCGAAGGCATGACTCGCAATGAACGCGTCAAATAAGACACGATTCTCCGTAACCGCGTCGTTGGACTCATGCGGTGAACGGACCCAGAACCATTCGTCCGCGTATGAATCCCTCACATGATCAAGGCTCAATACATTCCTTCTTGTCGGCTGGAGATTTCTCCCGAGGAGGAAGGCTCGCTTCCATTCCTGAACGGGCCGTCCAGTCCGTTTCCACTCGTCTAACTGTAGCCGCACGTTCTCTTCGTGGGATACATAATCTGTAAATGCATCCTGGACATCAGGGTCGAGATAAACACGGCAGAAATCTATATAGCTCCGTTTATAGCCAAAAAATCTCGCCCTTTGTTGAAGAGTGTCAGCATTACCCATCCCGAGTCCTCGTGGCATGTATGTAACTGTAAGGCCTTCAACAGTGAACCCACGATCAAGCGCTTGCCCACCGACCAAAATCCATGCGTAAACGCGCCAATCAACATCAGCTCGTCGGGTTGTCGAGTTCACCTCACAAACATTGGTTCTGCGAATTGCACGTTTCAAAGTGCCTCTAATTGCTTCCCAATCGGCTATCTGAGTGACAGCACTAGACGCCAAATCATCATAAGCGACTTTGAAGGCATTGACCTCATCAATGTAGTCCGGCTCCGTCTCAGGAAGGCTGAGTGCGCTCACCCACCGATCTTTGATCTGACGAACCCAGTGCGCAAAATCTCCTTGGGGGTCGGTTTCCCTCGATGGATGAACTAACATTGAACGATTGTCTCGCGCACCACCCAATGTGCCCGCCGCGACCCCAAGAAAAAAGAACCTCATTGCCTCTACAAGACTCGGTGGAGGCGCGAACGCCTGCGTTTGAGGTGTATAGTCGAGAATGGGACGGATGCGGTTCGTGTCACCAGTAAAGAATGCGATTCCCCCCATGTAATCCGCCCCTGGGTTTAACAATTCTACGAAATCGGGTGAAAGCCGGTCGAGCACTCTTATCAGTAAAAGCGCCTGGGGCGTAGCTGTGTATTGAAGGAACGTGTGGTTGGGAAAGAGCAATCGAAGCTTTAGAAGGCGAGCATATGTTGGGCTTTCTCCTTGTTGCCTCACCCTTGTGTTCAAACTGGGTTGGTCAGCTTCATCATCAATAATCAGGGCAACGAGCAAGGCATCGGCGGGCGGCTGCAATATGGCTCCGGCTGGTGGTTCCTCGACACCATGGAAGGCATGGAATGGCAGATCAATGCCC
>JAYVZW010000411.1:0-3697 GCA_043783015.1 Verrucomicrobiota bacterium | reverse complement strand
GCGACGCATTGGATAATGTGGCGCGTAATCGCATGTTTGTCTCACGCGGCCAGCGCGGACAGGTGCAGTGGATTCTCGACAAGCCCGAAACCTGCGTGGTGCAGCATGATGAAACGCTGGCCCAGACATTGAGTCGTGAGAAGGCGCGAGCGGCCTTTGAGGGGCTGTGCCGGTTGTATGTTGGAGTGACGCGCGCGCGGCTGGGGCTGTATCTCATCATTGCCGATGGCGAGCGCAATTGCTCAAACAATGAGGCGGACATTCTGAGGTCGCGACTCGTAGGGACCGCGCAACCTTCGTATGAACTGAATGGTGCGAGATGTAGTTCACTCTGGGAAACCGGGGAGCGGGAGTGGTTTGAAAAATTCGAGATGCAGTATGCAAAGATTGAGTTTACCCCGGATGCTGTGTCATTTGAGACTCTGGGATCGATGATCCGCGAGGTGAATCGAAGCATCGCGCGACGCACCCCATCCAGCGAAGAGTCATTCCGCATCCGTGGTGCCGATTTACTCTCGCCGGGCCGCGAGCATGGGCGCAAGATGGGACTGCTGGTGCATGAGTTGCTGGCCTGTGTGGAATGGTTCGATGACGATGTAGCTGCGTTGGAATTGCGCTGGAAGGAGCTGCAACTGCATGACCAGCCGGAATATGAAACGGCGATGGGGCAGGTGTTGCGCGTGCTGCAATCCAAGGAAGCCGGAGCGTGGTTCAGGCAGACATCAGCATCTTGTTCCGTTTGGATCGAGCGCAAGTTCGACATGTTTCATGAGGGCGACTGGATCAGCGGCGAACCGGATCGCGTGGTCTTGGAGCGCGATTGCGATGGCGGCTGGAAGAACGCCGTGATTCTTGATTTTAAAACGGATACTGTAAGCGATGAGGCATCACTTGCAGCGAAAGCCAAAGGCTACGCGCCGCAGCTTGCGCTATATAAGAAGGCCATAGCGAGACTTACCGGGCTGGACACCGCCAAGATCCGAACGGCGTTGATCTTCACCGATGGTGCAGTGGTGCGATGGCTGGAGACTAAATGATCGCTCGACCGATCACGACTCGCGCACCGGCACCACTTTGCGGTCGAGTTGATGCACCGCATGAATATGCCGCACGGTTCCGCTGCGCGAACGCATCAGAATTGAATGGGTCTCCGCGCGATGGCCGATGAGCTTTACGCCTGGCAGCAGGGGACTGTCGCTGATGCCCGTGGCGCAGAAGAGCGCGCTTTCGCCAATGACCAGATCGTCCGAATGAAACACGCGATCTAATTCAGATGCCGCGATCATGTCCGCTACTTCTGAGCGATGTTGTTCATCATGGAACCACATGCGCAATTGCATATCTCCGCCGAGACACTTCAGGGCTGCGGCGGCGAGCACGCCTTCAGGCGAGCCCCCGATGCCGACATACAAGTCCACGCCGGAGTCATGCCACGAGGGCGCAACTGCGGCGGCGATATCGCCATCAGTGATCATGCGCAACGCTGCACCCGCAATGCGCACTTGCCTGACGAATTCGGAGTGCCTCGGGCGATCCATCGTGACCACGACCACATCGCGCTCATGTTTATCGAGCGCCTTGGCGACAATCTTGATGACCTCGCCAATCGGCATGTCCAGCAGGCAGGGGTTGCCCATTTCTTGAACAGCATTTTTTACGAGAGGGCCGTAGGCGATTTTGTGCGAATAGAAGCTGGGCACGTTCACCATGGTGCTGGGGGTGCCATCGGGCACCTGTGCCGCAGCGATGACTGAGATGGCGTTGGGCATTCCTTTGGCGATGTTTGAAGTCCCGTCAATAGGATCAAGCGCGATGCTGAAGCGCGGCGAACCGGATTTCCAAGTGCCGAGATGTTCACCGATAAAAATGCCGGGCGCGTTGTCCTTGATGCCTTCGCCGATCACAACTTCACCACGGATGTCTAGAATATCGAAGACACCGCGAATGGCGGCGCACGCGGCGGCGTCCGCCAGCTCTTTCTCGCCGCGCCCGAGCCAAGTGATCGCCTTCAGTGCCGCGTTCTCGGTGGCGCGGACGAATTCAAACTCAAGCACCCGTTCCAGATCGAGGGCGCTGCGCAAGGGGGGGAGCTGGGTAGAGGCGTTCATGACTGTCAGATGATGAAGGAAAATTTAGCGATGCGCAACATTCGTCTGCTGTGTCGGGCGAATGATTTTGCAAGGCACTTTCCCGTTGCAGGTTGCGTGGTCTCAGCGTAGGTGCATTGAGCATGAAATATCGATTTGTCCATTCTGACCGTGTGCAATTTGCCGACACGGACATGGCTGGCATCATGCACTTTGCGAATTTTTTTCGCTTCATGGAGCGCGCGGAGCACGCATTTTTCCGCTCGCTCGGACTGAGTGTGGTGGACAGGGTCGAACATGCGCCGGAGGGTGAGCGAGTGGGCTGGCCGCGTGTGAATGTATCCTGCGATTACTTCACGCCTCTGTGTTTCGAGGATGAGGTGGAGGTGGAGGTTTTGATTGAGGAAATTCGGACACGCGCTGTGCGTTTCCTCTTCCGCATCCGAAAAATGGATGGCGAACTTGCCGCCGAGGGGCACATCACGGCCGTATGCGTCCAAAAGGACAAGGCCAGCGGTAAAATGAGAGCGGTGGAAATTCCGGGGCGCATTAGGGAGAAGATCGAAGCTGCACCTCCTGAAAGCCTGAAGGAATTAATTGATGTCTCACGCGGAGTTCGTGATTAAGTCATGTCATAGCAAACAAAGAAATAAACGTGAACGAGAAAGGAAAAAGAAAAGGCATGAGCTGGCTGACCTACGCATTGATGACGGTTTTTTTCTGGGGCGTATATGGAGTTATTCTGCACATGGGGCGTGGTGCGATGCCAGATGCGAGTTTGCAGCCGCCAGGGCCAGAAGCACAGCACGCGGGCTTGAAAGCATTTCTGCTGGTGTGTGCTGCCTATGCCATCATTGGAATTATTGCGGCCTTGGTGTTGAAATCGCGGGGGTCGAACTGGAGTTTCACCATGAATGGAACATCCATAAGTTTTATTGCGGGCATAGCAGGCGCTGCCGGGGCGTTGACACTGGTGCTCGCGTTAGGAGCCGCATCGCCCATATACAAGGCCGCATCCGCATCCGCAGTCATGCCCATTGTTTTCGGGGGAGCGCCGATCATCAATGCCATTGTGGCCATGATGGTTCACCCGCCGGAGGGCGGCTTCAAGGCGTTACCAATGCCATTTATTTTTGGCATCCTTCTGGCTGCGGGTGGTGGCATCCTCGTGGCGAAGTATGCGCCCACGAATACAGGTGGCGCGGGCAAGTCAGGGTCGGTTACGCCCGCCGCGAAACACTGAATACCTAGTAAAATCGGAAGCAAACAATGATCAATCCAGACCTTAAACTCACCGGGCGTATTCCCTTGCCGGTGATCAGTCAGGATCTGCGCGAGACGCAATGGAGGAAACTTTATGCGTTGATCGAAAAGATTTTATATTCTGACAATTTCAATTCTCGCCGACTTCGTGAGCAAGGAATTGCGAAGCAAGCGTCTGACATCCAGGGTCTGGATGATTTCATGGTGCGAGTTCCTTTCACCATGAAGGATGAAATCTTAAAGGATCACCTCGATCATCCGCCTTACGGCACGAATTTCACTGAGCCCCGCTCGCGTTACACCCGTTTCGCCCAGACGACGGGAACCACCTCGGGGCAGCCGATGGC
>JAYVZW010000410.1:0-3718 GCA_043783015.1 Verrucomicrobiota bacterium | reverse complement strand
GGCGGTCTTGCGGGATGAAAAAATATCGGCAAAAACTTGGATGGCAGACTAAAAATACGGTGCTTTTTTAAAACACGCATTGTTCAGCGTTTCCCTAGCGCTTTTGGAGTGGGGCAGACATCTAAATTTCCTACTTGCCAAATTACGCATCGCGTGTTTCTTCTCCGCCCCCGCGAGCCAGCTCAACCGCTGTTGGTCTTCAGGTTCCGACTTCTTCTAGAAGCTCGGGAAAGCTCGCCTTGAAGGCAACCCCAGCTACAATCGATAAAACATATGCCCATCCGTCTTGCCCGTTTTGAAATGCCGAACCGCCTCGTGAAAAACGAAGCCACGGCCACCGAAACCTTCGCCCAGTTCGTCGCCGAACCATTTGACCGCGGTTACGGTCACACCATTGGCAACAGTCTCCGCCGCGTGCTGCTTTCCTCACTGGAAGGTGCCTCCATCACCAGCGTCCGCATCAAGGGCGCAGAACATGAATTTTCCACCCTGCCAGGCGTCATCGAAGACGTGACCCAGATCGTGCTGAACCTGAAGAAGGTGAAGTTCCAGCACTTCGAGGTCAAGGAAACACGACTGCTCCAGCTTCACGCCGACAAAGAAGGCGTGGTCACCGCCGGTGACATCCAGGAGGACTCCAACTACCAGGTCATCAACAAGGACCAGATCATCTGCACCCTTGATCGCAAAGGCAAAATCGAAGCCGAGATCGAAGTCAAGGTGGGCCGCGGCTTCGCCACGGGCGAAGACAACAAGCGCCCGGACATGCCCATCGGCGTCATCCCGATTGACTCCATCTTCTCGCCCGTCACACGCGTGAAATACGGCGTGGAAGCCACCCGTGTCGGCCAGAACACCGACTATGACAAGCTGGTGCTCGACATCTGGACCGATGGCCGAGTAAGCCCGCAGGATTCGCTCACGCAGGCTTCCGCCATTATCCGTCACCACCTTGATGTGTTCGTGAACTACGACGATAAACAGGTCGAATTCGACGCCGCGCCAGAAGCACAGAGCGAGGAAAACCTGGAGTTGCGCAAGCTGCTCAACATGTCCGTGAACGAGATCGAACTCTCCGTCCGCGCAGCCAACTGCCTGAACAATGCCAACATCACCAGCGTTGGACAGCTTGCTCAGAAATCCGAAGGAGAGATGCTCCGTTACCGCAACTTCGGCAAGAAGTCCCTCACTGAAATCAGGGAGAAACTCGCCGAACTCGGACTCACGCTCGGCATGAAGCTTGAGCAGCACCTGCTGGAGCCGCTTCCCGGTGGATCCTCACTTCTACGTGCCGCCGGCTTCCGCCGCGACGAAGATGAAGGCGATGCCGACAACTTCAGCCGTCTGGTTGCCGCCAACCTCGGTGATGACGAAGAATAAATTATTTTACCAACCGGACAACCGATTCAACCCGCATTTCCATGAGACACGGTAAAAAAACAGTTAAACTCCAGCGCAAAAAGAGCCATCGCGATGCGATGCTGAAAAATTTGGTGAAGAGCCTCATCATTCACAAGCGTATCCGCACCACTCTCGCCAAGGCCAAGGCCCTCCGCCCCGTTGCGGAAAAGATGGTCACCTATGGTAAAAAGGCACTGGCCGCCACTGGCGGTAATGATCAGGAAGTCGCCGCCAAGAAAGTCCATTACGCCCGTCTGGCTTTTGCCATGCTGCGTGACAAGACCCTGGTGTTTAAGCTCATCAATGAAATTTCCGTCGCATCCAAGGATCGCGTCGGAGGTTATTGCCGCATCACCAAGCTCGGCCAGCGCATGAGCGATTCCGCTCCGATGGCTTTTGTCGAGTGGGTCGATTCCTTCGTCCCGAAGGGCGATGATGCCGTGGAACCTGAAGCCGATGCAGTGGAAGAAACCAAACCCAAGGCCAAAGCTAAAGCCAAGTCCACCAAGAAAAAAGCGACCAAAAAAGTCGCGGCCAAGGAATAGACTTCCTCATATCTCAATCACAAAAAACGCGACGGCTCCGGCTGTCGCGTTTTTTTGTCTGAGCAAATTTGATCAAGCCCGCAACGACCAAGCGAGCAGGGCTTCCGCGTCCCTCCACACAGATTCGTTGTCATTGAGGACGACCACGATGCGGCGACGTCCATCCTTTTCTCCGCTGCATACGAGGCAGTGCCCGGCGAGCTGGGTGTAGCCGGTTTTCATGCCATCGCACGGTGGGTAGGAAAGAAGGACGCGGTTGGTGTTCTCCAGTCTGATGACCTTGCCGTCGGCTTTGGGAAAATCAAAGCGGCGCACATCAATGATGTCGCGAATAATGGGATTGGCGTCATCGGCCAAAGCGAGCCGGGCCATGTCGCGGGCCGTGGAATATTGATCGTCAGCAGGCAGGCCGTGCGGGTTGACGAAGTGGGAATCGGCCATGCCGAGGGCGGCGGCGCGCTTGTTCATCTTGTCCACGAAGGCCTCAATGGAGCCGGCGTTGTCGCGCGCGAGGGCCTGGGCGATGTCATTGGAGCTTTTCACCAGCAGGGCGGTGAGAAGCTGGATGCGCTGATATTGATCGCCGGGCTGGAGACCGATGCGCACCGGGGCGCAGTCGATGTCCGGTGCCTCCACGGTGAGGTAGTCCTCAAGGTTGTCGGATTCTGAAATGATGAGCGAGGTGAGCAATTTCTGAGTGCTGGCAACGGGGCCGCGTTTGTCAGGATTTTTCTCCAGCAATATGTCGCCTGTTTTTGCGTCCACCACCATCACGCGGTCGGCCCTGACTACAGGAAAGGGGCCCCGCTTCTCATTGTCGGCATGGAGTTGTTGCTGGCGTCGAATCCGGTCGAGTTCCTCGGAGAGCTGAGTTTTGAGTTGCTCAACCTCGGAGCGCTGCGCTTCTAGGGCGCGTTCTTTCTGGGCGAGCGCCTGTTCGCGTTGGGCGAGGGCGTCCGCGCGATCATCAGCGCGGGCAGATGACGCGGCCAGGATGAGGACGGGCAAAAACGGGAGCGCAGTAGTGAATTTGAAAAATGTTGGGGCGGGCACGGGGGCGGGGGATTGGTGGGGGATTTATACAGCGATGCAGGCTGCCTTGGTGTTGTTAATTTTGCGAGGCATAATGGAGAGGGGATGCAGGCATATAGAAGAACGGGAGCCAGCTTTTGCAACCCAGCCCATCACAATCCTGAGACCAGCCTGAATCCGCAGATTTATGGTGATACACTTTACAGTGCGACTTGTTCCCAAGGAATGACGGCACTCCTGCCGTCCCGTAAATACAAGCATGTTTGATAACGAGGGCATGACCCCCAAGAATTCCATGCCATAGAGGTTATCGGAACAAAACATACGAATATGGCATAAATGTTTCTTGTCAGAAGTCAGTCTCTGGCTATAAATACTAGAATCCCATGGTTTTCTCCTCTGTAAACACCAAGTCTGTGCCCGCAGCTCGTGGTCAGAGCCATCCTGTTCTGGCCCCGCTGATTGCGGCAGTCTTCGCACTTGGGCTTTTGCTAGTCCCAGTCATTCATAGCGCGCCTACGGGAACATCAGACATCCCGCTCTTCGATCCTAGTAAATACACCCCCACGGAACTGGCCACCAGCACTCTGAACGATGGCATCCCGGATGTTTGGAAGACTTGGTATAACCTGAGTGTAATCGACTCCACCGTGGCCGATGCGGATTACACCAGCACCGGCATCATGAACCGGGAGAAGTATCAGTTGAACATTTATCCGCTTGCCTCTGCCGATACGCCA
>JAYVZW010000409.1:0-3729 GCA_043783015.1 Verrucomicrobiota bacterium | reverse complement strand
TCTTGCGACATTGATAGCCTTGCAGCCCGAGCGTGGGATGCACCGGCTCCTTGATGATTTTCTCGGGCGTCTTTTCGGCAACCTCCTCAATGTTCATGCCGCCCTCAGTGGAGGCGATAATGCTGTGACGGCTACCCGCACGATCGAAGAGCACGGCGAAATAGTATTCTTTCTTGATGTCCACCGACTTCGCGATCAACACCTTGCTGACGAGTTTTCCTTCCGCACCAGTTTGATGGGTGACGAGCGTCTGGCCGAGCATCTTGCCGGCAATGTCCTTGGCTTCTTCCGCAGTGTTGATGACATGCACTCCGCCTTTGAAACCGTTTTTGAAAGTGCCTTTGCCGCGCCCGCCTGCATGAACTTGAGCTTTAACGACCAGTCCGGTGCCGCCAATATCGCGCGCCGCTTCTCCCGCCTCGGCAATAGTAGATGCAACCATCCCCTTGGGCGTGGCGACACCAAATTTTTCAAACAGTTCCTTGGCCTGATATTCGTGGATGTTCATGTGAAGTCGTGGAGATGCGAGGGATGATCCGCCTCAAAAAAGAGGGTGCATCTTAGAAATCACAACGCAGGCGTCAAGCTAAGATCACATTAATACTGATTCGTCAGGCGCGGGAAAAATTGAAAATGGGCCACGGCCAAATCCAAGGCGCCGGAATGCAGATGGCTCAAAATGATGTGCGCTTTTAGAAAAACCATTTGTTTTTATGCTTGCGGTTAATGTTTCCATCAGAGAATGTGACCCGTATCTAGATTTCATGCGACCCTGCACCCTCAGCACCAAGTTTGATGTAAATCTTGATGAGACTGGGCGTCTTAATCAAATGGTGCGCCACTTTGGAAAAGAACATGGCGTGTCTGATGACCACGTCTTCGTCATCAACCTGTCACTTGATGAACTGGTGACGAACATTGTCGTTCATGCTGGCAGCCGCGATCCCAAGGCGCATGAAATCGTGCTCAGGATGAGCATCAACGACGCCGTGGTTCGCGTCGAGATTGAAGACGACGGTTCCGCATTCAACCCCCTGGATGTTCCCGCGCCCAATCTCGCCACGTCCTTGCAGGATCGCGATCCCGGCGGTCTGGGCATTCACCTGGCGCGCAGCCTGATGGATGGCATCCGTTACAGCCGTGTCGGACGACGCAATGTGCTCACACTCACCAAACGAATCGACTGAAACATCATGACATTCCACCAAGAAGAACAGAACGGAGACATTACCATCGTCAGAATCGGCGGGCAGGTTGACAGTGTTAAGGCCGTTGAACTGGAAAATCTAACCATGAATTTGATCGACGGCGAGCTAAAGGGACTGCTGCTGGATTGCACAGAAATGGATTACATCAACAGCGCCGGTTTGCGGGTCTTTCTTCTGGCTGCCAAGCAGATGGATCAAATAGGCGCTCCGCTGGCCTTTTGTGGATTGGTGCCGAATGTGCAGATGATTTTTGAGACCATCGGTTTTGATCGCATCCTCACGGTTTATGGTAGTCGCGGAGATGCGCTGGAAAATATGCGGGCGATGAATGAACAGTCTGCATAAAATTGTGCGCGACTCGCTGCTAACCGGCTCTCTCAGCAAGCGGTTGGTGCTGCTGGTGGGCATTCCCACCTCGCTCTTCCTCATTGCGATGCTCGCGTGGATTGCCTTGCGAGGATTTCGCCAAACCGTGGAGCAGACCCGCGCCACAGCGCTTAATCTGGCGCGTGTGCAAGCCGCGCGACTGGACCGAATGCTCGGTGAAGCCGCGCGAATACCAGAGCTGCATACGCAAATGCTGGAAAGCGGAGCATTGAAAACAGAGAAAGAACTTCAGAGTTATCTGGCGAAAGTCGTCGCCCGTTACCCCTCCATTTACGGGAGCTGTCTGGCCTTTGAACCACATACTTTTGCTCCGAGCAGGGAATTCTACGCGCCGTATTGTTATTGGAAAGACGGGCACGTCGAATCCACCGACATCGGGACCCCGGAATACAACCCCTTCCGCCGGGAGTGGTATGCCAAGCCCAAAACTCTGCAACATGCCCTGTGGACGGAACCTTACTTTGATGATGGTGGCGGCAACGCCCTGATGACCACGCATTCCGTTCCCTTTTACAAAGCGGGAAGTCCGGATACCAAAGAAAATTTTCTAGGAATCGCAACCATTGATATTTCTCTCGACCAGCTCATTCACGATTTGCAGTCGATCCGTGTCGCGGACACCGGTTATGCCTTTCTCGTCAGTCCCGGAGGGCGATACCTCGCCTACCCAGATTCCACGAAGGTCATGAAAGAGCTTATGAAGGATGAAAATCCTCAACTCGCTGCCGCCATGATGAGTGGCAAGGAGGGGTTTGTTCGCATTTCAGAGCCCATGAATAAAAGAGATGCGTGGATCGCTTACATGCCAGTGCAAAACGGAGGCTTTACTCTCGCGCTGGTGTATCCGAACCAGGAAATCATGCGAGATGCTTACCGGGCTCTCGCGGACCTGGCGATCATTGGCCTGATCGGACTGGCCGGGCTCTTTGTTGCACTCATCATCATCTCCAGCTCAGTAACCAAGCCCATCACTAAGCTGGCTTCGGCGGCCAGAAAGATTGCTGATGGCGATCTCCATTTACGTCTCAATGATCAAGTCAATATCCATGAAGTGCGCGATCTGGCCAATGCGTTTGATAAAATGATGCGCGACCTTCGCATGAGGATGGAGGAATTAAAATACACCACCACCATCAAAGAACGCATGACCGGTGAACTGAATGCCGCCCGGCGTATTCAGATGAGCATGCTGCCCAAGGAATGGTCCGACCACACGGCCTGGCCCAGCCGTGCTGACATATCCCTCCACGCCGTCATACAACCCGCGCGTGAGATTGGAGGAGATTTCTATGACTATCGGTTCCTTGATGACAACCGTCTGGCCTTCCTGATCGGGGACGTAGCCGGAAAAGGCGTGCCCGCAGCACTTTTTATGGCCATGACCCAGACACTCTTCAAGGGCTTCTCCAGCCCTGACCGCACAGCATCCGACATCATGGCGCGCGTGAATAACGCACTCTGTGACGAATCTCAGGCAGGCATGTTTGTCACCCTGCTTTATGGAGTGCTCCATGTTCACACTGGCGCGCTCGACCTCTGCAATGCAGGACATCCCCCGCCCTTCCTAATCGGCCATAATGAATGCATCACTCAATTGCAAGGCGCCAGAAACCCTGCGCTCGGTTTGATGCGTGACATATCTTATCACAGTGCCAGTTTTATACTTAAACCCGGTGAAAAATTGTTTCTCTATACGGACGGTGTCACTGAGGCCTTCAACAAGGATCGAGAACTCTATAGCATCCAACGCCTGGAGCAGTTTCTGAATCAGAACTCTGATAAGGCTGTGGAAGAATTATCATCCGGCATTCTTAAAGATGTCCGCGCTTTCAGTGGTGATGAAGATGCATCAGATGATCTCACCATTCTGGCTTTGAAAATGACAGGCATTTGCCAGGGTGCGTCCTGACATATTTTTTTTTGGCGTAATTACTGCTCCAATTGTCCCCATCAACAATGACCGTCCCACCGCCTTCATTCAGCCAGCCCGTCCTTGACTTGCTCACGCAAATTCACGCCGATCTCGGGCGTGAACGATGGTGATATCGCATCCTATATATCGGAACTGACCAAGGCAAATCCGGACTGGTTTGGCATCTGCCTCGTCACGGCCACGGGTTCCATCTATGAAGTG
>JAYVZW010000408.1:0-11204 GCA_043783015.1 Verrucomicrobiota bacterium | reverse complement strand
CGAGCACGAACATGTTCTTGCCGCGGTCGCGAGTCGAACCACCGACCGCTTCCACGGTGGCAGCGGTGAAAGGCACGCCGATGTGCTTGATGCCGCGCTCGTGTTTGAGATTTTCTTCATTCACATCAGCCGTGTCATAGAGGCAGATGCCGCCATCGCGCAAGGCGCTGATGTGCGCGTCATAACTGTGCTGATAAAATGTAACCAGCACATCCGCTTCATCGCCTGCCGTGAGCACCTCGCCGGAACCGATGTGGACTTGGAAGATAGAAGGCCCGCCGCTAATCGTGGACGGGATGGTCATGTAAGTCATCACCTCTTGCGCAGTGCGACCTGCAAGGCGGGCGAGAAAGCCGCCGATGGACTGGATGCCGTCCTGCGAGTTTCCAGCCAGTCGGATGACGGCATTGCGCAGGGAGCGGTTGGAAGACGACGGTTCGGAGGAAACGGCGGAAGTGGGCATGGATGGGAAGCGTGGGCCACAAAGGAAAATGACAAGTGAGCATTTTGCAACCGCTCAATCATTCAAATAAGCAGTTTGCGACAGGGCTTCCCGCTTGCCTTTTTCAGGGGCACTGCCTAGGCTTGTAAAGTCATGAGCAAAATTTTTCTTGGTTCACTTCTCGGAGCCATCGCCTGCCTCATCTGGGGAGCGGTGTCCTGGTTTGTGCTGCAATGGCACGGAAATTCCCTGTATAAGTTTAACCACGAGGCCGAGGTCGCGGCAGTCATATCGGCCAACGCGGACCACACTGGCGTTTACATGCTGCCCAGCACCATCGGCAATATGGAGCACACCCCGAGGGAGGATGCCGCAGCCACCAGGAAATCCGCCGGACTCGCCTTGATAAACGGGCCTTTTGTTTATTCCATCGTGCGCATTGGCAATCGCAACGTCAGCATGTGGCTCAATGTGGCCTTTTCTTTTCTCCGTTCCTTTGTCGCATGTTTCGTCATCGCGCTCATGCTGGCCTGGACTGTGCGGCTGGATTACCTGCAGCGAGTGTTTTTCTGCGCGCTGGCCGGATTTTTTGCGGGACTTGTTTCAGACGTGCCGATGATGATCTGGTTTGAGGAGCCGGTGCACTACGCGCTCATCAGCATGGCCGGACACCTCTGTGAATGGTTCCTTGCCGGACTCATCATCGCGGCCTTTGTGCCGGGGAGCGAGCTGTGGGAGAAAATGCGGTGATGCACGCCATCTTGCCGGAAACCATTCGCTGCGCCGGCACGGTCTCCTACTTGGTGGCATTCTTCACTTCAAATTCGCGGCACCAGCCTTTGATCTCGAGGTCGTTGAAAATTTTCCCGATTACCCGGCGGAGAAGGCCTTTGAGGTTCGCATTGTCAACGGCTTGAAGCGAGCGCACGGCCTGTTCCTTGTAGCTTTCCAGGAGCAACATCGCCTTCTCGTGTGCGCCACTGGTTTGCGCCCATTCGCGAATGGTGGCCTTGTCGGGCGGTGCGGCCAGCTCGCCGTTCCAGAGTTTTTCCATGATGTCCTTCACTTCCCCTTTCCCGCGCTCGCGGAGCAGGGAGAGAACCAGGCTCGGACGGATGGCGGCGGCGTTGTCTGCGGCGGAATCATCTCCCAAGTCATCTAGGTCATCGCGAATCTGATAGGCGATACCGAGGGCTTCGCTATAAGCGCGCAGCGCTTCCTCCACTTCATCGTGTTGACCGCTCAAACTCGCGCCGATCTGCAAGGCCACATCAAACGCGGGCGCAGTCTTACTGCGGAAAATCTCCAGCACCTGAGTGCTGCTGAGCGCGACCGGATGATGCGTCCAGAGAAGTTCCGCGCCCTGGCCGCGACAGAGTTCGCGCTGCCCCTCGGCGGCGATCTTTATCATGGTGACTTTGCGGTCGGGACGGACGTCAGAATCAGTCAGAAGCCGGTAGCCTTCACCGATCAGCAAATCTCCTGCGTTCAACGCAACGGGCATGCCGTGCGCTTCATGCAATGTGGCTTCGCCGTAGCGTTGTTTGTCATTGTCTTCGATGTCGTCGTGAATGAGCGAGGCTTTGTGGAAGCACTCGACGGCGATGGCGGCTTTCTTCAAAGCATCGCTCATCGGCCCCTCGGGGTCTTCGCGCAGGGCCTGATAAGTGGCCACGGTGAGGAAGGGACGCCAGCGGTTGCCCGCGCGGGCCAGCCATTCGCGCGCAATCTCCTCGGTGCGATCATGTGGCCTGCCCAGCAGCGCATCCAGCGACTCGCGCGTGAACCACGATTTCACTTCATCTTGCAGGGCGTTGAGATTTAGGCGGCGCGTCTTGTCCTCGCTGGTGAGATGGATGTAATCCCACACCCAGTCGATATCCACGGTGGTATCAATGCAGTCATCCTGTAGCAAAGGCACGGCCACGGCAGGAATCGCCGCCGCTTCGACATACGGGAAGGTGCGCTCCAGCACCGGCAGGCACGAGATGCCGACAATGGCCTCGATCTTACCCGTCTGGATGAGCGACATCACGATGGCACTGCCTTCCGCGACCAGCACCGCGTAGCCAAGACGCTCGGCCTCGTTTTGAAAATCCTGGATCGTGCACAGGCCGCACTGCTTGCAAAGCAAGCCGAATTCATCGAACGGCGCGGGGCATTTGCTCTCCACGCGGAGGCACTTGGGCATCAGCAGCAGGCGCTTTTCATAAGGAATCGTCGCCAGCGTCTCGCGCCAGATTTCATTGCTCAGCAGCACGCCAATGTAATCGTGATACACGGGATCAAAGCCATGGTCAGCGATAATTTTCCCTGCGTGCTCGCGCAATTCCTCCGCTGGCAGCGGCGGCACCAGCCGGGTGGTCTCGGTGTATTTCCGAATCGTCGCCAGAATGTGATCACGCTCCAGTTTCGTCTGCGGAATATTTTTCTTCGGCGCCCGGATCCGGTTCACGGTAACTGGAACAGAAGGCGGAAGCTGAACGGAACGGACGGCGACGGTGGACATGCTGGGTGAAGCTGCGATTTGAAGGGGTGGAAGTCTTTTCAATTAACGGTGTCCGAGTGCGAATGTCTC
Organism: Verrucomicrobiota bacterium; assembly: GCA_043783015.1. Taxonomy (GTDB): domain Bacteria; phylum Verrucomicrobiota; class Verrucomicrobiia; order Verrucomicrobiales; family Verrucomicrobiaceae; genus VFKE01. The sequence goes on along the minus strand of JAYVZW010000408.1, from coordinate 8,184 downwards.
GCAAGAAGTGCGGAAAATAACACAGAAAATGAAGCGCGCTCATCTACGGCGCCGGTTGCAGATGCCGTCACCCCGCCCTTAAATGCGCTGATGAAATTCAATTTTCCCTTCGGTATCGAACTCTGGTCCGTCCTGCTTTTGAGCTTCATGTCTGCATCTTCAGCGGCAATACCGGATAATTCGCTGCCGGAAGGCGGAAGAAATCTCCTCGAAGGCAGCAGCCCGCAGCCCCTGCTGGGGAATGGCGACGCTACTCTGCAACGCGAAAACCACCCGGAACATGGAGAGGTGTGGCGTTACATCATTGCGCGGCAGCCGAAGAATCCCTGGAGCGTGCAAATGGGCGAATCAATCACAGGCAGCATCAAGAAAGGAGACAAGTGCCTGCTTACCTTTCTGGCGCGCAGCAGCGGCAAGGCCAACGGCACGGCGAATGTGGAGATCAAGGAGGCTCCGGATTATTTCAAAGTGGGGACGCGCGACTTCCAGGCCACCACGGAATGGATGCCGGTTCATATGCCTTTCATCGCAGCGAAGACCGTGCCGGATGGCAAGGGTGGTGTGGCCCTCCACCTCGGCGGTCAGGTGCAGACCATTGAGATCGCTCGGGTGCAGTTGCTGAATTTTGGACCGGACTTCGATTTCGCGAAACTGCCCCACCCGGTCTTCACTTACGAAGGCCGCGCCGCTGATGCCAGCTGGCGCAAGGAGGCGCTGGCCCGCATCGAGAAGTTGCGCAAAGGGTCACTCAAGATCGAAGTCGTGGATGCATCCGGCAAGCCGGTGCGAGGCGCGGAAGTCCATGCCGTGATGAAGCGACATGCCTTTGGATTTGGCTCTGCGGTAACGGCGAAGATGCTGTGCGATCCCTCGGCTGACGGCGAAAAATACCGCGCCATCGTGGACGAGTGCTTTAACCGGGTCGTTTTGGAAAATGATCTCAAGCCTTTTGCATGGGACATTTACAAAGGCGAAAACAAAGACGGCAGCTTCCGCAAACCTTGGCTCGATCAGGCGCTGTCATGGCTCGGTGAACGTCGCATTCCAGTGCGCGGCCACTATCTTTGCTGGGGGCCTTTCGAACCATGGTCAGAAAAACTGAGGAGCCAACCGCAGGCCATCCGCGAGACCGTGCTCGCGCACATGCGCGAAAAATTGTCCGCAGTGGGCGATCGCGTCTGCGAGTGGGATGCGCTGAACCATCCCGCAGCCTGGCAGAAGGCCATGTGCGTGGACACGGTTCTCGGAGACAGCTTTTACACCGAGGTTTTCGCCGAGGCGCGCAAGCTCACCAAGCTCCCGCTCTGGATCAACGAAGACCAAGTCTTCCGTCCGGGCCGCCAGCAGGAGGAATATTTTCAGATCATAAAAAATATCATCGCGAGCGGCGGCATCGTGGACGGCATCGGCAACCAGGCGCATTTTCATTCCAGCTTCCTGCCTTCCCCGGAGGAGATGCTGCGGAATTCCGACCGCTTCGCCGCACTGGTGCCCGCGCTCCAGCTCACCGAGTTCGATGTGAATACCGAAGGCGACGAAACACTCGCCGCAGACTTTACCCGCGACCTGCTCATCACCTGTTTCAGCCACCCGGCCTACACGGGCTTTGTCATGTGGGGCTTCTGGGAAGGCTCACACTGGAAGCCCGAGACGGCGCTCTGGAGAAAAGACTGGAGCGAGAAACCCAATGCCAAAGTCTGGCGCGAATGGGTCTGCGGAAAATGGAAAACGGATGCGACCCTTCCCACTGATGCGGACGGCAAGGTGTCAGTGCCAGGCTTTTTCGGACGCTATGAGGTCATCGTCAATTATGCCGGCACCACCACCCGGCAGGATATTTTGCTGGAGAACGGTAAAGACATCGTCACCAAGATGATCCTGAAGTAAAAGGTCCTTTGCGCGCTGCACAATTGGCTCTTGAACAAAGGCCTCGAATTATATTAAACTACTGCATATGAAAACAAATCCCAAGCCAAATCAAAAATCCACATCTGATCCATCTGATGATATCACGGTGTCCATTCCAAGAAAAAAAGCTGCTGGTGCCGCAACCGGCGCGGTGGTTGGTGGATTGGTAGCCGGACCTATGGGTGCGGTAATTGGAGGAATGATTGGGACTTTTGTTACCGGAAGAGAAACCGAAGTTAAGAAACTCGCTGGGTCAGATGTAAGCTCCATCAAGACAAAAATTCCCGCTGTTCGCAAAGTCGTGAAAGCGATTAAGGGTGGCACCAAGAAAGTAAAGAAGGCTGCCACGAGCACTAAAAAAGCTGCGAAAAACCTTGGGAAGGCCTCCGGCGTCAAGGTCGCAAGCTCAAAGAGCAAGACTCCGGTGCCAAAAGCTGGAAAGAATAAGCGGAAGAAATAACGCTCAAGGCAGCGGGAAGCGCCGGTTAATCTCGATCACCTCACTGCGAATTTTCGCCAGCACTTCAGGGTGGTCGCGGCCTTCCAGCGCTGCGTGAATCCATTCAGCGATCTGCTTCATCTCTGCTTCTTTCATGCCGCGCGTGGTGACTGCGGGCGTGCCAATGCGAATGCCGCCGCCGAGAGTGATTTTTTCCGTATCGAAGGGAATGCCGTTCTTGTTCACGGTGATGCCTGCGTGATCGAGAGTTTCGCTGGCGACTTTGCCGTTCAACCCTTTGGGGCGCAGATCGATGAGCATCAAATGATTGTCTGTGCCGCCGCTGACGATGCGATAGCCCAACGACGCGAGTGACGCCGCAAGCGCCTGCGCATTCTTCACGACCTGCTGCTGGTATTCCTTAAAGCCCGGCTGAAGCGCCTCGTGGTAGCACACGGCCTTTGCGGCGATGACGTGCATGAGCGGACCACCCTGCACACCGGGGAAGACCTGGCTGTTGATCTTCTTGATCAGTTCCTCGTTGTTCGTCAGGATCATGCCACCGCGAGGGCCGCGTAATGATTTGTGCGTGGTGGTCGTGACAAAATCCGCGTGCTCCATCGGCGAAGGATGCACGCCAGCGGCAACGAGACCGGCGATGTGCGCCATGTCCACAAAGAGATAAGCGCCCACACTTTTCGCGATCTCGCTCATGCGCTTGAAATCAATGATGCGCGGATAGGCGCTCGCACCGGCGGTGATCATTTTGGGCTGCTCGCGCAGCGCGACCTCGGCGAGTTCATCGTAGTCGATGCGCTCATCGCTCTGGCGCACGCCGTATTGGCAGAACTTGTAGAGGCGGCCCGAGAAATTCGCAGGATTGCCGTGCGTCAGGTGACCGCCGTGGGCGAGGTTCATGCCCAGCACCTTGTCGCCGGGTTGCAGCACGCTGAAATAAACCGCCGCATTCGCCTGCGAGCCGGAGTGCGGCTGCACGTTCGCGAACCTTGCGCCGAACAACTGACACGCGCGATCAATGGCCAGTTGCTCGGCCTTGTCCACCACTCCGCAACCGCCATACCAGCGCTTCCCAGGATAGCCCTCGGCGTATTTGTTGGTCAGGCATGAACCCTGCGCGGCCATGACCGCGCGGCTGGTGAAGTTCTCACTGGCGATGAGTTCGATGTTGTTCTGCTGGCGCGCTTCTTCTTCGAGAATGATTTTCGCAATGGCAGAGTCACTGGGGCGCACGATATCGGCGGCGATATCATGCAGCGTGTTCATCTTGCCCACGCGACGCGCGTGACGTCCGCCCGCGAATGGCGTGGCAATGAAGGCATCCACGATCTTTTGCGCATCGGCCACTGAAGTTTTTGTTCCGCCGAGGCAGAGCACATTCGCGTTGTTGTGTTCGCGAGTCTGTGCAGCTTCCGCAGCATCGGTCACCAGCGCCGCCTGAATGCCCGCATGTCGGTTGGCAGCCATGCAAACGCCAATGCCGCTGGTGCAACAGAGGATGCCCGCGTCCGCCCCGCCGGTGAGAACTTCCTCCGCCACCGCGTCTGCGTAATCGGGATAATCCACGGAGTCTTTCGAGTTCGTGCCGAGATCGAGAACTTCACAGCCCTTCTGCTGGAGATAAGCCACCAGTGCGTTTTTCAATTCGTAACCGCCATGATCGGCGCCCAACGCGATGCGTTTAACGGTGGTGGTGGCGGCAGGGTCGGTGGGGCTGGCTTGGGAGTGCATAGAATTGGTGTCGGGGTATTTCTCGAAGGTCTGTTCAATGTAAGCGAACACGCTCGGAAGAAGTTTTTGCAATGTTTCTTGCACCTCTTCATAAGCCTCGCGCCCGGCTCCAAAGGGATCGCTCACGTCCTGGTTGCGCCAGGCATCGTCGGGTGTGAACTCACTGATGAGATACGTCTTGTCCGAGGCCGTCGGAAACATTTTCTCGATAGATTTCAGATGCCCGAGCGAAAGGGCAAATACATGCGTGGCGGCATCCAGCAAATCCTTCGTTAACGGACGGCTGCGGTGGCGCGAGGCGTCCACGCCCATCTCCGTGAGAATGTCAGCCGTGTGACGGCTGGCGGCGTCGCCAGGGTAGGCACCGGTGCCGGCGGAAAGCACTTCATAGTCCGTGCGACCACGAACCAGATCGCGGAAGATCGCCTCCGCCATCGGGCTGCGGCAAGTGTTGCCGGTGCAGACAAATAGGACTCGTTTCAAAATGCTGGCCCGGCGGGTTCACTCCGGGGGAGGGCAACATGCTGCGCGACGGCAAATTGTCAAAGCGCGGGGGCAATTGCGCTTGCTTGCGGGACTGCGCGCCGCACTCTTGCCCAGCTTCATGCCCGACTTGATGAAACAACCCAACGCCACCCGACAGCCGCAAGCTACTGCGGTGGAGATGGCGCGCGCTCTGGCGCAGCGACCGGGTCTGGTCTTTCTGGACAGCGCCGTGCCGGATCAAGATGGGCGCTCCATCATCGCGTCGGAACCGGTGGAAATTATCGAAGGTTGCATCTGGAGCGATGCTGGAAAGCTGCGTGAAGTGTTGCACAAAAACCGGCAAGATCATCCCGGCGGGTTATTTGGTTACGTCAGCTTTGACGGAAAATTTTTGTTCGGGGTGTATCCTCAGTGCAATGTTTTTAACGGAGACGGAAGGGCTGGCAGCACTCCCCGCGCCGGGGCGCAGATTCAATTCACGCCGCAAATGAAAGAAGCGGAATTCATCCGCATCACGCGACGGGCAAAAGAATACATCGCCGCCGGGGACATTTATCAGGTGAACCTGTCGTATCCGTGGATCGCGGAATGGCCGAACGGACTGGAGCCGTTTGATTTTTACGAACGATTGCGTTGTGCCTCTCCTGCGCCGCACGCTGCTTATCTCGATCTCGGTGGCACGCAGATTTTCAGCGCCTCGCCTGAGTGTTTTTTGAAGATGGACGGGCGCAACATCATCTCGCGCCCCATCAAGGGCACGCGACCGCGCGGGGCTGACTGCGAAAGCGACCGGCGCTTATCCGCAGAACTGGCAGGATCCGAGAAAGAGCGCGCGGAGCTGGTGATGATCACGGATTTGGAGCGCAATGATCTCGGACAGGTTTGCGAGTTCGGCAGCGTCCAAGTCAGGGATTTGCTCCGGTTGGAGCAACACGCGCAGGTGCATCATCTGGTTTCCACGGTGGAGGGAACCTTGCGAAAAGATGTGGATCATCTCGCCGCCTTCATCGCCTGCTTTCCCGGCGGTTCTATCAGCGGTGCGCCCAAGAAACGGGCCTTGGAAATCATCAAGGAACTGGAGCCGCATCCGCGCGACATCTATACCGGCGCGATTGGCTGGTTTGGATTCCATGGCGAAAGCCAGTTCAGCATCGCCATCCGCACCGCATGGAAAAACGGAAACACTGTGCGCTTTCATACCGGCGCGGGCATAGTGGCTGACTCCGTGCCGGAATTGGAATACGAGGAGACGCGTCACAAGGCGGCGGGTATTCTGAAGGCGGCGGGCAGTTGACAAGCGGACACAAAAAACCGCCACCTGTTTTCAGGTGACGGTCTGAAATGACTGGGATTTCTCCAGCCTGAAGGAGCAGGGAGTTAGAGACTCTTCTTCAGGGCGGAGGAGCAAACGAAGCGCACGGACTTCGAAGCCTTGATCTTCATGGATTCGCCGGTCTTGGGGTTGCGGCCAGTGCGCGCTTTACGATGGACGACCTTAAAGGTTCCAAAACCGATGAGCTGCACCGGTCCTTTTTTTGCCACGCCCTTGGCGATGGCGTGGATCACGGCTTCGACGGCGTCGCCGGCTGCGCGTTTGGAGGTTTCGCCTCCGAGAGTTTTCTGCACTGCTTCGATGAGTTCTGCTTTGTTCATGATATGTTGATGATGTTGAGTTGAGATTTCCCGCGGTGTATCTGCGAGGTTTCTCGAAGTAAGTAATAGGGCATCGAAAGCGTCAACTGTTTATGTTTCCTCCTAACCAATTAAAAAAAATTGACGAATGAAACAATTTTTGCTCTCGGCCGAAATTCCAAATATTCATCCCACATCCTACATTGCGCCAGGTGCGACGGTCATCGGCGCGGTGACACTCAGGGAGAATTCCAGCGTGTGGTATCAATGCGTTGTGCGCGGTGACATCAACCGCATCATCATCGGCCCGCGCTCCAACATTCAGGACGGGACCGTCATCCATGTCTCTGATGATTTTCCCGCCGTCATCGGCGCGGATGTGAGCGTGGGGCATCGCGCCATCATTCACGCGTGCGAGATCGGCGATGGGACGCTGGTCGGCATGGGCGCCATCGTCATGGACGGCGCTGTCATCGGACGCGGCTGCATCATCGGCGCAGGGTCTTTGGTCACGAAAGGAATGCGGGTGCCGGACGGCTCGCTGGTGACGGGCGCACCCGCGAGAGTCGTTCGCGCATTGTCTGCGGAAGAGCAGCAGCAAAACATCGCGCTCGCCGCCAAATATATCTCAGTGTCTCGCGGCCATCGCGACGCAACATGATGAAGCATGTTCCTTGCAGGATGCCATTGCCGCATGATACAATGCATTTATGAATAAAGATGTGGTGGAAGCAAAGCTCCGGGCAGTGGTTCCGCTGGAGGGATCATTCGCCGTGTTTCTCGGCAACGACGCCAAGACTTTCGTGATCTATGTGGACGAGCCGGTGGGCACGGCCATCGCCATGTCTATGCGCGGCATAGCCAAGGAGCGCCCGCTCACCCACGACCTGCTCGGCCATGTGCTGCAGGCCTTTGGAGCGAAGGTGGATCGCGTGGTCATCAATCACATGGAAAACGGCGTTTACCATGCGCGCCTCATTATGAGCGCCGAGAACGAACTGCATCAACGCAAGGTGGTGGAACTCGACGCGCGCCCCAGCGACAGCATCGCTCTGGCCGTGGCCCAGAGCGCCCCCATCTATGTTTCCAATCAGGTGTGGGAGCAGGTGGACGACGTTTCAGATACGCTGATGAGCATTGAAAAACAAGGCCATCAACGCGGACGAAAACCCGGAAGCGAGGAGTAGCGTTTGGACATTGTTTGTCTCCGCGCCTTAACGCGTATCGCGAATTGGATGCACGCGCTGAAGCTTGGAAACAAACCCGCTTACAGTCCCGCGATTTCCCAGCCTTTGCGATAACTGCGATGAACCAGCGCCGTGGCCTCGGCGGAGTTGTTGAAGCTGAGCTTCGCAGCGTTCCATTCAAGCGTCTGGTCGGGGAAAACAGATGTCAGGCAGCCAAGCAGGACGCATTCCGTGAGCGGGCCTGAGTAGTCCCAATTGGCGCTGGGCTTTTTGTCTTTCTTCAGACAGCAATCGATATACTCCAACCAGTGGTTGCGCTTTTCCAGTTTCGGATAAGGGCGCCCGGCGAATTTCTCCTTGGGATGCAGCGTGGGAGTGCTGCCGTGCGGATGAACCAACACGCCTTCGGTTCCGATGTAAACACTGCCTTGGCCCGGCCATTTGCCTTCGATCGCATCTTGCACTTCCTTAGGCGGAAGCTGGTCGCCGTCATACCAAGTGACCTTCACTTCCTTGCCCTCGGTGTATTGCGTGCCGGGGAAAATATATTCCACTTTTCCATTGATAGCCCAGTTGGCCTTGCCCGGCGCGGGACCACGTGAAGTGACGGATATGGGAGACGTCAACGCCAGCGCGCGATACCATCCGCTGAACATGTGGCAGCCCATATCGCCCAAGGTGCCCGTGCCGAAATCGCGCCGCTTGCGCCAGTTGCCGGGGTGATAATATTCTCCGCCGATAAATGAACGCTCAGCGGAAACGCCGAGCCATTTTTCCCAGTTG
>JAYVZW010000407.1:0-11207 GCA_043783015.1 Verrucomicrobiota bacterium | reverse complement strand
AATCATCATCCCGCGATTGCCGTGGCGCGTGCGAAATATGAGACTGCCGTGGCGGCCGTGCGCTCTGCGGGCGAACGACCGAACCCTGCGATTGCACTCTCGCCGCAAATCGTAACTCCCTTCACCAAATGGATCGCAGGCACGTATGGCGTGGACTTCGACTGGACTTTTGAGACCGCAGGGAAGCGTAGCAAGCGACTTCATGTGGCTCATGCCCAGGTCCGCGCCGCCGCCGCGAATGTGATCGACGCCACATGGACCGTGCGCTCCGCAGTGCGCAAGGCATTCCTCGAACTGTATGCCGCGGAACAACGGGCCAAGCTGCTGAATGATGCCATCGCGCAGCAATCCGAACTGCTCAGCGCGCTTGATGAACGCATCAAGGCAGGCGCGGAATCGCGCAGCGTCACTTCACAGGCCCGGCTCCTGCAGGCCCAGATGCGCTTGCAAGCTGCCGAAAGCGCAAAGCTCGCCGCCGTGGCTCGTGCGGCGCTCGCGGAGGCACTGGCCATGCCGGTTCGCGGGCTTGATGGAGCACAGTTCTCGTTCGCGGCGTTTGAATCAGCTGCTCCTTCAATCCCTGGGCGACAAAAAGCACTGACCCATCGCGCGGATGTTCTGGCAGCCCTTGCTAGTTATGCTGCCGCGGAGGAAACATTGCGTCTGGAAATCGCCAAACAATATCCTGACCTGCATCTGAATCCTGGTTACTCGCTTGATGCGGGTGAGAACAAGTGGACGCTGGGCATTGGTTTCACCTTGCCCATCTTGAACCGCAACCAAGGTGCGATTGGCGAAGCCGAAGCGAAGCGAAAGGAGGCCGCCGCCACGTTCGAGTCCGTGCAGGCTAAAGTGCTTGCCGAATATGACCGCGCGACTGCTACACTTGCCGCAGCGCGGACAAAACTTTTAACGACGGATGCACTGCTTGGGGAACAGGCCTTGCAAATTGCCTCTGAAGATCGGCTCGTCAAAGGAGGCTCCGGCGAACGCAGCTCTCTGCTCAGCGCCAAGGTGGAGCGGGCCGTCACGCTGGCCTCGCGCGTGGATGCACTCGCGGAAATCCAGGCCGCGCTCGGTGCCTTGGAAGAAGCCTCGCAAACCCCGCTCGCCCCATGAAGAAGCTCCTGCATTTTCTAATCACCGTGGGAGTGCTGGCGGGTCTCGGCTACGTCTTGTGGATCGGCATGCACAAGCAGCAGGAGAAGCCCGCTGCCAAGGTGGACGCGGTGGCTGCAGAGGAAGCGAAGCCTGCAGAATACGTTGTGATGCTGGAAAAGAAAAAAGCAGCCGCACTTGCCATCGAAAAAGAACAGCCGCAAAAGATGGAAATGCCAGCGCGCCGCCGGGCATTTGGGAACGTGCTCGATCCCTCCGCGCTCGTAGTTCTCGATGGTGATCTCGCCGCCGCCGAGGCCGCTCTCACCGCATCCAAGGCTGAAAGCGAACGCATGCAGGCGCTCATGGTCACCAATGATACATCCAAGAAAAGCGCGGAAGCATCCAAGGCACAATTCCTCGCGGACAAGATCAAAGTGGATGGCCTTGTCCGTGGAGCACAGATGCAATGGGGATCAATCTTCGACAGCGAGACCATGAAACGGCGCGCATTCATCGACAAACTTGTCAGCGGCAGCGCGGCCCTCATCCGCGTGAACTTGATGCCAGGCGATGCGCTGGCTGATCCGCCTAAAAGCGCCCGCATCATCGTAATGGGGCGTGAGGACACGTCGTTTAGCGCGACGGAACTGATTCCCGCCATGGCCGCTGATCCGAAGACGCAGGCCCAGGGTTTTATCCTGCGCGTGGACAAGCCGCCCTTCACGCTCCGCCCTGGCATGGCGCTCTCGGCTTGGATGGAACTTCCTGAAAAGCCGCGCCCAGGCTACGCCGTGCCGCGTTCCGCCATTCTGCGCCACGATGGCCGCACCTGGGTTTACGCCCAGGAAGAAGAGGAAAAATATGTTCGCAAACCCGTCATGCTTGATGCTCCGCTCGACAGCGATGAGGGCTGGTTCATTACAGAAAGCGGCGGCCTCACGGCTGATGATGTGATCGTGGTGGTCGGCGCGTCGTCGCTGTTAAGTGAGGAACTCAAATCGCAGGGCGGAGGCGCGCCTGAGTAGGCCATGCTTTCGAGAATCGTTGAGTTGTCGCTGCGTCATCGCGGCATCGTCATCGCGCTCGCGCTCGTGCTGCTGGGCTGGGGTGGTTATGTCGCATCGCAGGCGGAACTGGATGTGTTTCCCGAATTTGTCGCGCCGCAGGTAACGATTCAAGCCGAGGCACCGGGACTATCAGCGGAGCAGGTGGAGGTGCTTGTCACCCGACCCATCGAAAGCGCGGTCAACGGTGCCGCCGCACTGAAGTCTGTGCGCTCCGAAAGCATCCAGGGACTGAGCGTGGTCACCGTCGTCTTCAAAGACGGCACCGATATTTACATCGGCCGTCAGTCGCTCGCGGAGAAGCTAAGCACCGTCGCCCGACAACTTCCCGACGGGGTTCACGCGCCCACGCTATCCCCGCTCACCTCATCGACGATGGATCTGCTCAAGGTCGGTTTCATCTCCGATAAAATGTCGGGCCGCGACCTGCGCACGCTGGTTGATTGGACGATCAAGCCACGCCTGCTCGCAGTGCAAGGTGTGGCCGCTGCGAGCGTCTTCGGCGGCGAAGTGGAGCAGTTGCAAGTGCAGGTGATGCCCGAGCGGCTCGCCGCATTTGACCTCACGATTGCCGACGTTCTCGAATGCGCCAAAGCATCGACCGGTGTGCGCGGCGCGGGTTTCATCGACACCCCATCGCAGCGCATCGTCATTCAAACCAGCGGCCAGATGTTCACGCCGGAAGAACTGGGCGAGGTCGTTGTGCGCAAAGGTTTGCCCTTGGTGCGCCTGCGCGATGTGGCAAAAGTGGTGCTCGGTGCGGAGCCGAAATTTGGCGACACCCTTATCATGGGAAAACCCGGCGTGCTTATTACGCTGAAGAGCCAGTATCTCGCCAACACGTTGTCCGTCACGCAGAGCCTGGAAAAGGCGCTTGATGAACTGCGCCCGGTGCTCAAGAGCAAAGGCATAACGCTTTACGATCGCCTGCACCGGCCCGCCACTTTCATCGAGACCGCGTTGGGTCATGTGCGGAACTCGCTGATCATCGGCGGTGCGCTTGTGGGCATTGTGCTGTTGCTATTCCTCATGGACCTGCGCATCGCGCTCATCTCCTTCGTGTCCATCCCGCTCTCGCTGCTGGCTGCGATCCTGGTTCTTGACTGGCGCGGCGTGTCGCTCAACACCATGACCCTCGGTGGCTTCGCCGTGGCGATTGGAGTTGTCGTTGATGACGCGATCATCGATGTGGAAAACATCCTGCGCCGCCTGCGCGAGAACGCCCGGCTGCCCGCGCCGCGCGAAGTTTGGCGCGTTGTTCTCGATGCCTCCATTGAAGTAAGGAGCGCCGTGGTCTATGCCACTTTCATCGTGGCCGTCGTGTTCATGCCGGTGCTCACGATGTCTGGTTTGCAAGGGCGGTTCTTCGGGCCTCTCGGCGTGGCCTTCATTCTCAGCATCATGGCTTCGCTCGCCGTCGCACTCACCGTCACACCTGCGATGAGTCTCGTGTTTCTCAGCCGGTCAAAAGCCCACGATGAACCGGCTTGGGTGCGCGGCTTGAAAGTGCTGCATCGCGACTGGCTGCTGCTCTTTGCACGGTGGCCTCGTCTCACTCTGTTCGCGGCGCTCGCACTCGTTGCTGGAGCTTGTTGCTTGATTCCCTTTTTTGGCGGCGAACTGCTGCCGCAGTTCCGTGAAGGCCACTTCGTTGTCGGCGTGAAAAGCCGACCCGGCACTTCGATCGAGGAATCGCTGCGTGCAGGCAAACAACTTACGAACTTGATGCTGGCCAACAAACACATCGCCACCGTCGAGCAGCAGGTGGGCCGCGCGGAAGCTGGCGAAGACACCTGGGGACCGAATCAAAGCGAGTTTCATATCGAATTGAAACGCGGCACCACACCGGAGGAGGAGGTCGAGACTCATGCCTTCCTGCGCGACATGCTGGAAGAATTTCCTGGTATTCAAAGCGAGGTCATGACTTTTCTGGGCGACCGTATCGCTGAAAGTATTTCGGGTGAGACTTCGATGGTGGTGATCAATGTCTTCGGAGATGATCTCGACCAGCTCGATATCGCCGCGAAGAAGATCGCCGCTGAATTGTCCGCCACCCCCGGCAATGCCGATGTGCAAGTCAAGGCACCACCCGGCGCACCCGTGCTGGCGGTGCATTTGCGGCCCGAGCGCCTCACGCAATTCGGCTTCCGGCCGCTTGAAGTGTTGGATACAGTGCAGACCGCATTTCAAGGAACCGATGTCGCCCAAATGGTGCGCGGCAATCGCATCCATGAACTCGCGGTGATCCTCGATGATGCCGCGCGCCGTGATCCCGAGGCTGTCGGAAATTTGATGCTCATCAACGGGGACGGAGTGCGCCTGCCGCTGCACCAACTCGCAGACGTGGAACTTACGAACGGCCGCCCCAGCATCAACCACGAGGGCGCGCGTCGTCGCCAAACCGTGACGTGCAACGTCGAGAAGCGCGATGTCGCATCGTTCGTCAATGACGCGCGCGCCAAGGTGCAAGCTCATGTGAAGCTGCCGGGCGACGTGTATCTTGAGTGGAGTGGAGCCGCTGAAGAACAAGCCAAAGCGCGTCGTGAACTGCTTCTCCATTCGCTCGTCGCCGGACTCGTTGTCATCCTGCTGCTCAGCCTCGTCTTTCGGCGGGCAAATCATGTCGCGCTGGTTCTCGCCAATCTTCCCTTCGCGCTGATCGGCGGCGTGCTCGCCGTGTTCGCGGGCGGCGGTTCGACGAGCATCGGCTCCCTGGTCGGCTTCGTCACGCTATTTGGAATCAGCACGCGCAACAGCATCATGCTCGTCTCGCACTACGAACATCTCGTCGATCAAGAGGGATCTGCATGGAATCTCGAAACCGTCGCCCGTGGCGCGGGCGAGCGCCTGCTGCCCATTCTCATGACCGCGCTCGTCACCGCATTGGGCGTGCTGCCGCTCGCCTTGGGCAGTGGAGAGGCGGGCCGGGAGATCGAAGGCCCGATGGCCATCGTCATTCTCGGCGGCTTGTTCTCATCAACATTTTTGAATCTTCTGGTGCTGCCGTCGCTGGCGTGGAAGTTTGGACGTTTTGGTCCGGCAGTTCCACAGGTCGGTATTTGAGGAAAAGCATTTCCTCTTCGCGAGAAATGAGGCAGGCTTCCGTTCTCAGTCGCTTCGTTTGTCACGCATGCCCCACGCTCCCCTCACCCCCATTTCCCCCGCACTCCTGATTGCGCAGGACTGGAAAGATTATGAACTGCTCGACAGCGGTGACGGCATGAAGCTTGAGCGCTGGGGTGACGTAGTTCTCGCGCGCCCCGACCCTCAGGTCATCTGGCCATGCGCGGGTGAATGGAAAAATTGGGATGCATGGTATCATCGCAGCAGCAAAGGCGGCGGCCGCTGGGATTTCCGCAAAAAAGTTCCCGACTCATGGACGATCCGCTACCGTGATCTCATATTGAAGATCGCACCCACCGGTTTCAAGCACACCGGTCTCTTCCCTGAACAAGCCGTGAACTGGGACTGGTGCGGCGAACAAATCCGGGCCGCCAAAGCGAAGGGCCGTGAAGTGTCTGCGCTCAATCTTTTCGGCTACACCGGTGCCGCAACTGTCGCCGCCGCGGCGGCGGGCGCGAGCGTATGCCATGTTGATGCTGCGAAAGGGATGGTCGAGTGGTGTCGCGAGAATGCGCGCCTCAGCAAACTCGCGGACGCCCCCATTCGCTTTATCGTGGACGACTGCGTCGCTTTCGTGAAACGCGAAATCCGTCGCGGCAAAAAATACGACGCGCTCATCATGGATCCCCCCAGCTACGGCCACGGCGCATCCGGTGAAGTGTGGAAGCTGGAGGAGCATCTCTGGCCCCTGCTGGAAGATTGCCGCGCACTCCTGTCCGACCAGCCATTGTTCTTCCTCGTCAACACCTACACCACCGGTCTCTCACCTACCGCCCTGGGAAATGTCATGACGAGACTGCTTTCAAAAAAAGGTGGTAAACTGAGCACCGGTGAAGTCGGCCTGCCAATTTCCCGCGATCATATGTGTCTGCCTTGCGGGATTTATGGGCGGTGGTCATGGGACTGACAGGAACGATAAGAGTTGTCATTGCCCAGGTGGGTCCTGATTGCTATGGCGTGGATCTTGCGCTTCACCTGCGTCATCAATTTTCACATCCTCGACGGCATGATCGGGATCAACGGCTCCACCGTGGAACTGAAGCTGGTAGAGGCGCTGATACAATTCGCATCGCGCGAGAAGTTCGGCATGGGAGCCGATGTCGAGCACCAGGCCCTTGTCCATGACGACGATCTGATCCGCTTGCAGGATGGTGGAGAGACGGTGGGCGATGGCCATGACGGTCTTGCCTTCCGAAAGTGTATGGATCGCATCCTGAATGATTTTCTCACCTTCGCTGTCCATAGCTGAGGTGGCTTCATCGAGTAGCAAAATCGGTGCATTGCGGAGGATCGCGCGCGCAATGGAGATGCGCTGCTTCTGTCCTCCGGAGAGCTTGTCGCCGCGATCTCCGATGATGGTGTCGTATTTTTCTTCCTGATCCTTGATGAAGTCATGGGCATGCGCCTTTTTTGCAGCGTCAACGACCTCTTCTTTTTTTGCGCCAAGGCGACCGTAAAGGATGTTCTGGTTAATGGTGTCGTGAAAGAGAAAAATGTCCTGGCTGACGACGCCAAAGTTTTCCCGGAGGGATTTCTGGGTGACCTTGCGGATGTCCTGGCCGTCCACCTCAATGCAGCCCTCATCAACGTCGTAAAAACGCTGAAGCAGCGAGAAGAGCGTGCTCTTCCCCGCGCCGCTCGGACCCACCAGAGCATAGAATTTCCCCGGCTCCATGTTCAGCGTGACCTGGCTCACTGCCGCACGCGGTTTGGTTTTCGTTGTCTTGTAAGTAAAGCTGACATTATTCAAGGTGATGCGTCCATTGACGCGCGGCAGCACCACGGCGTCATTTGCATCCGCGACATCGGGGACTTCTTCCATGACGGAGAAGACCGTGCTGGTGGCCACGATGGTTTTCTGGATGAGAAGCTGCATCCGGCTCAATGCCTTCGCATGGGGGTAGATTTGCGTGAGTCCGCCCACCAATACCATGAAGTCATTGGCATTGATGCCTGTCTTCCAGGCATAGAACAGGCCGACACCAACTCCCAGTGAAGCCACCGTCTCCACCAACATGCCCACGAGTTCCATCGCCTTCCCATAGCGCATGATGAGCTTGTTCGTCTTCTCATTGGATTTGTTGAAGCGCACCAGCTCGTAATCCTCACGCGCATAAGATTTCACCACGCGGATGCCACCGAAGGCCTCGTTCATGAGCACCATCATCTGACCGGCCTCCAGTTCCTCCTGCGTGCCGGATTTGCGCACCTTGCGCCCGATGGCGATGACGGGCAGGATGCACAATGGAAACACGATCAAAGAATACACCGTGAAATGCCAGTTCTGGGAAACCAGCGCAATGAGGATCGCGATGATCGCCACCGGTCTCTGCACAATATCCTGCGAGAGCGTGACCAGATTCTGCTGCGCGACTCGCGCCTGGTTGAAAACCGTCTGCACCAGCTGCCCGACCTTGGCGCTGCTATAATAGCTGATGGACTGCGCCATGAGCGACTTGTATGTGTCATTGCGCAAATCGTAGAGAATGCGGTTGCCGACCCACATCATGAGGTAGTTGGCTATATAAGTGAGGCCACCGCGCAGCAGAAACAATAAGGGCACCAGCACACACGCGATAACGACGGATGCCGCGCCTCCACGCCAGTCGGATGGAAGCCAGCTGAGCATGTCCATTTTACGACCGAGGATGTCGATCTCCCCCATGCTATGCGCATCTTTTTTACTGACTGGAAGAACCACACTGAAGACGATCTTGAAGCCGTAGATCATCACGGCATTGGACAATCCCGAGAGGATTTGAAAAAGGATGCCCATGTAAAACCGCCAGCGGTAGGGCCGCATGTAAGTGAAGAGCTTGCCATAGACTTCGCGGGCAAGACTCATCGTCTCGCGTGTGCTGAGGTTCGCGAGATCTTTCCGGCTGACTTTGGTGGTCTTTGACATGCTAAGGTGTTGCGGCTGGGAGGATGCGTCCGATAGCATCAATCACCTGCCCCGTCGAGACTTGCTTCATCTCGTGCTTGTTTTCGCGCGGATTGAAATGTTCCACCGGCGCGGCGGCATCGCCCATGACCACTGCCGCGCGATCATGAAGCGGACGCCAATGAAACGGATTCGTCGGACCATAGATCGCGACCTGGGGCCGCTGAAACATTGCCGCCAGATGCATCGCCATGCTGTCCACACCAACCATCAGTTCACATTCAGAGATCAAGGCGGCCAGCTCCACCATTGAAAGCTTGCCGGTAAGATCAATCACCGGCGTCTGGAGGCATTCCTTCATCTCCAAGAGGTGCGACTTTTCCAAACCATCCGCACTACCCGTCAGCACCACAGAAAGCTGCAGCGTCTTCTTAACATGCGAAATGACCTCAGCCCAACGTGTTGCCATCCAGAATTTTTCCGCCTTCGCACTGCCGGGATGAATGATGGCGTAGCGTCCCGTGACGCCATGCATGATCAGCTTTGATCTGGACGCAGCCAGAGTGCCACCGGGTATCTTCAATGAAGGAACGGGGTCGCCTGCCTGCCGCGCCTTTCCCGTCAGCGCGGCCACAAGCGCGAGATGAAAATCCAAGGTGTGAAGATCGCGCACGGATGCCGCGCAAAGATCGGTGAATGCCAGACGACGCAATTTGTTCCGGGCGAATTTCGCAAAGCCGATGCGGCGGCGCGCGTGAGAAAATGTCGTGAGCAATGCGGAACGATCGCTGCCGGTAAAATCGAGACATGCATCCCATGGTCCCGCAATAGCGGAGGCCCAGGCTTCCATGTTCAGGCTGTCTGCACGATAAGGAATCACACGATTCAAAGCCGGGATGCAACTGGCCAGCTCCGTGACATTCGCCGGGGTCACCATGACCAGCTCGGCGTCAGGCATCGCCGCCCGCAAGGCCGTCAACGCCGGCGCGGTCAGGATAAGATCGCCGATCCGTTTTAGCTGAATGATGAGGATGCGCGTCACGCAGCATCAAGCACCATGACGTTGGATTGCGCAAGCATACCCGTGCAGCATCCTCGCGCGATAATGATCCCATGTGAAATATTTCTCCACTCTCAGACGGGCTCGCCGGCCCATTTCCGCCAGCGCAGACTGGTTATCACGCGCCTGTTTGATCGCATGACACAGAGCATCCACATCATCCGGCGGAATCATGATGCCAGTTTCCCCGTCAACAATGGCATCGCCAGAAGCGCGCGTGGCAATAAGCGGAAGTCCGCAAGCGGCGGCTTCGAGTGTGGACTTGGCAAAACCTTCGCATTCGCTGGGAAAAACAAATACTGAGCATCGGCGCAATTCATTCTGAACGTTCGACGTGAACCCGGCCAGCTTCACACTGGCGTCCCCGGCGGCAGCATCAAGAAACGGTTTGATCTCCTTATGCGGATTGCCCACGAGCACCAGCTCAGCATTTTTTAACGCCAGCCGTTTCCATGATGCCAGCAAGTGATGCACCCCCTTGCGCTTGATCAGCGCCCCCACAAAAATAGCCCGGAAAATCTCAGGTGGTTTTTCTGACGGAACGTATCGGGTCACGTCCACGCCGCGACCGACGTAGTGCAATTTCCCAGGCGAAATTCCTGCGGACAAAAATGTCTCCGTCGATTTCTCCGAGGGCATCAGCAGCACATCCGCGAGATCATATTCCGCAAGGTGTTGCAACCGCGCGGCGGGCAGATGTTTTCGCCAGTCCCGCCAACCACGATCTGACAGCCTGGCCTCACGCTCGCTTTTCGTCTCGGCGGGTTTGGCCACGCCTTTGTTCCGATGCCAGGTCGGCACGTCCATCACGGAAGGAATGTTGCGCAGCCGCGCCTCCACCAGCGTCTGAAAAGACTCCCCGCTCCAGCCATGAAAAAAATCAAAGTCACCCGATCGCAGCGCCCGCGCCGCCGCGCGATCAAGGTAACGTTTTTTTGCCGCATAGTAATCGCGGCTGCCGAGGCAGGAAAGAAGACGCACCGGGTGATTTTGCAGAGAACGGACGGCTCGATCAGGCATTTCTTTTTGACGGTTCGAATAGCAAACAGCCTGTGCCAGCATGCCCTGACGCCATGAAGCCAGTGCCCCCTCCATGGAAGTGACGTCCAGCCCGCTGCCACCCAACCCGGCGCTTGTTGCGTAGAGCACGGCCTGCGGCAATGCACTGACATCAGGAGGTGTAACAGGTGGTTCCAAATTCATGGATGTTTTTTGGTGAATGGTGAAATCACCATCTGCGCCCATGCCCGCATTGACGGCCCGCTGCAAGCTGAATCATCCCCCTGATATTTCCCAGATCACTTTAGCTTGTTGAACCTGCCTTTGAATTTCTCCACATCTCTCATCGCATTGTCGCGCGTCTTCTCGAATGAGGATTTGTTTTGCAAATCATGAATCTCTTCAAAAACCTGCCAGGTGAAAAAGACCGCTGCGACCAGCATCAGGAAAAAGACTATATAGGTCGCCAGCATGAGCCTGAATTCCTGCACCCTTTTCTGTTCCCGTCTGCTGTTCAGATCCGGAATGCCCATCAGGGTCATCCACCACAACCGCCAGCGCTTCGGATTGAGGGCCATGAGAAGTGACCAGCAAGAAAGAAAAAGTGCCGCAATGGCTAGTATGGCGAAGAGATAAAGCATTGACCGTCAAAATATGAGCGAAAAATACAGACAAAAAATATTAACAATTTAGCTTTTGTTTTGCAAGGCAGATCACACTTGTAATTTCATGTTGATACTCTACGGCTTCACACGAAACGCTCTTGCGTCATTCTGACTGACGCCTTTCCATTGGGTCTTGACACAGCCCTCGCTCGTATGCCTTTGTGATGGCTATGTCCAAATCCCTCATCATTGCCGAAAAACCCAGTGTGGCAGCCGATCTGGCGCGCGCTCTTGGGAAAGCTCCCGGCATGACCACCTTTCAGAAAGAGAACGACTATTTCGAGAACGAGACTCACGTCATCACTTCCGCC
>JAYVZW010000406.1:0-3733 GCA_043783015.1 Verrucomicrobiota bacterium | reverse complement strand
CAAGTCCGCAGGCGCTGAGAAAACGGTTGAGTCGCATCGGGAAGTCCATCGTCGGAGGCCGGTTGGGGTGAAAAAAAGCCGCGATCCGTGAGACCGCGGCCTGTTGATAAATGAATGTTGCGGCGCGAGTCCCGTTATTCGGCCTTGGTCTTGGGCAGATTGTAGAGGCTGCGACCTTCCTTCCACAAGCCACGGGACTTGAGGAGCTTGATGCGCTCGCCACGCTTGAGGACGCTGCGCTTGGAGCCAACGGAACCGCTGGCGGCTTTGAGACTGCGATGTTGGGACATGTGCTTAGTGGTAGGAGTTCAGAAAAGGTGGACGCAAAGAATATCGAGGGGGCAGCGGGGCGCAAGGTGTTTTTGCACCGCCGTTGCGCCTACTCCTTGCCCTTCCAAGCGCCAAAGTTTGCACCTTCATCAATCCACTTCTTGAGCAGGTCCTGTTCCGCCTTGGTCACTCGGTCGCCCTTGCCCTCCGGGGGCATGGCCTTGTCATCGCTCTCCGGCAATGTGGTAGCGGTGTAGAGTGTGCTGACCGCGCCCTTGCCGGATTGGAGGACTTTTTCCTTGTCCTCCTTGCCGCCTTTCTTAATGCCAGCAGCGCTGTCCAAAATCAGGCCGCCCTTGGGTTTTTTCACTTTGCCGGTTTCATCTGTGTGTTCCGACTGGTGACATTTGTAACATTTAGCTTTGATGATGGGCAGGATTTGCTTTTCAAAATCCACCTTGTCCTCTGCGGACGCGAGCGATGCGCCGAGTGCAAGACCGATGATGCTGATGGAACCGACGAGGGTGCGAAATGGTGCTTTCATGAATATGTGTGGTATTAAAATATTTGCCCCAATGTCCCTCTCGACTGGCGGCGGTCAAGCGAGAAACGAAATGGGGGCTTCCTTATCATTTTTTCTGGCGCTTGTCTTGTGCCGCCGGCTTGTATTCATTCGCCCAGTTCTTCTTCACGAGTGACTTCAACTCCGTCACAGTCGCGGCTTGTTTCGGATCGTTCGCAAGATTGTTGAATTCATGCGGATCATTGTCGTGGTCGTATAGCTCCGCGCCATTTGCACCGTCATTCCACTCGGTGTAGCGCCAGCGCTCGGTGCGGATGCTGTGGCCGGAATAGCTTCCGCGCCAAACTTGGGTGAACGCGGGCTTGTCCCACTTCGACTGCGGATCGTCCAACAGAGGCTTGAGTGATTGGCCCGCGAGATTCGACGGCGGCTTATGTCCGGTCAACTCTGCGAGCGTGGGATATAGATCCACGAACTCCACCGTGCGGGCGCACGGCTTGCCATTTCCCTTTGCGCCGGGCGCGACGATGATGACCGGCACCCTCGCTGATTCCTCGAAAAGGCTCTGTTTCATCCAGAGGCCGTGCTCACCCAGGTGATAGCCGTGATCGCTCCAAAACACGACGACAGTGCTGTCCCAAAGCTTGTTCCGGTCCATCGCCTCCAGCAATTTTCCAATCTGCGCATCGACGAAAGATATGGCCGCGTAGTAGGCCTGCTTGCACTCTCGCGCCTGGTCGGGTTTCACCCCGAAGAGTGGTTGCGGCGTGGATGCAAGCGCAGGCTTGGGCTTGCTGTCGCGATTCCCCTCAGGCTCAACCGGCAGCGTGATCTCACTCATGGGATACTTCTCAAAATACTTCGCCGGGGCAATGTAAGGCGTATGTGGTTTGTAGAAACCAACTGCAAGGAAAAACGGCTTGTTCTGGTGCTCCTCAATCAGCTTGATGCCTTCAATAGCCACTTTGCCGTCCGTGTGTTCCTCGTCACGGCCGGTCTTGTCGTTGAGGAAGCACATCCCTGCCCCAAGCCCATGCGTGTAATTGATGATGTCCTTTTCCAGCACCGTCTTGTCGCGACCGGCGGGATTGACGACATGATTCCAAGACGCTGGATCATCAAGTCCGCTGGTGCCAATGTCGCCGGGATTGCCGTAGTGATAAATTTTCCCGACGCGCGCGGCATAGTAGCCGTTGTTCATGAACATCTGCGGGATCGTGACCACGTCCGGCATCACCGAGCGGAAACGTTTCTGCAAATCATACACCTGTGTCGTGTCCGGCCTCAGCCCAGTCATCAACGAAGAACGCGAGGGCGAGCAAAGCGGAAACTGGCAGTAAGCGCGGTCGAACTTCACACCCATCGCGGCTAGCCGGTCGAGGTTGGGCGATTTCACTTGCGCCACGCCATAGCAGCCGAGGTCACAATTCATGTCGTCCACGGCAATGAAGAGGACATTGAGTTTTTTCTCCACGCCGGGGAGCGGACTGCTGAATAAGAGCAAAGCGACTGCGAGATGGAAGATGAATGATTTCATGCGAGCGGTGTGAATGGGTCATGCTTCAAACGTGACCATAGGGGAATTCTTCAAAACTTTTGTTCCCCAGCCGCAAGCCGCAGCTTGAGTGCGCGCCCATCGGCCGCTACGGGTGTTCATGCGTCAGGCGGCAGTTCAAATCGTAAAGACCCTCGTGCAGGCCGGTCATCAGACTGTCTTCGCGGGCGGCTGCGTGCGCGACATGCTGCTGGCTGTGGAGCCGAAGGACTACGATATCGCGACCGGCGCACGGCCCGATGAGGTGCAGCGGCTCTTCCCAAAATCTTATGCGGTAGGCGCCCACTTCGGCGTCATCGTGGTGCGCATCGGGGAATTCTCCTTCGAGGTCGCGACTTTCCGCCGCGATGGAAAATACTCGGACGCGCGTCGGCCGGACTCCGTGGAATTCACCGATGCGGTGGAGGATGCGAAGCGGCGCGATTTCACCGTGAACGGTCTGTTCTTCGATCCACTCAAAAACGAGGTGCTAGATTTCGTGGGCGGGCGTGATGATTTGCAGAAGCAGATTCTCCGCGCCATCGGCGATCCGGTGGCGCGATTTGGCGAGGATCATCTGCGGCTGCTGCGTGCGGTGCGCTTTGCCACGACGCTCGGATTTCAGATTGAAGATCAAACGTGGGGAGCAGTCTGCCAACTGAGCGCGCAAATCAAGACTGTCAGCGCCGAACGCATTCGCATGGAGCTGGAGAAAATTTTTATCCATGCGAATCGCGTCCGGGGTTTCGATCTGCTGATGGAAAGCGGGCTGATGAAGGCCGTGCTCCCGGAAATTCTGGTGCTGCAAGGCTGCGAACAACCGCCCCAATTCCATCCGGAGGGCGATGTCTTCAAGCACACACGAATCATGCTCGGCCTGTTGCCGCCGGATGCCTCGTTGCCACTCGTGCTCGCGGTGCTCTTTCATGACATCGCGAAGCCAGCCACTTTCATGGTGGACGAGACCGGGCGCATTCGTTTCAACGGGCACGACCGGCTCGGAGCAGTTATGACCAGCAACATTTTGCGCCGACTCAAGTTTTCAAACGACGTAATTGATCCCGCTGTGGAGGCGGTGGCGAACCACATGGTCTTCAAAGATGTGCAGCAGATGCGCGTCTCCAAGCTCAAGCGCTTCTTGGCGCGGACTACCATTGAAGATGAACTGGAGTTGCATCGTGTGGACTGCGCCAGCAGCCACGGAATGCTGGACAATTATCATTATCTCCGCGCAAAGCAGACTGAGTTCGCGTCGCAACCTGAGCCCCTGATTCCTAAGCCGCTGATCAATGGCCACGATCTCATCATGCTGGGCATTGCCCCGGGCCCCAAGCTCGGCGCTCTGCTCACGACGGCGCAAAATCTCCAGCTCGAAGGCATCTTAAGCACGCGCGAAGATGCCTTAG
>JAYVZW010000405.1:0-3743 GCA_043783015.1 Verrucomicrobiota bacterium | reverse complement strand
CGATCTGGCTGCCGTAGGGTCGTGATTGAAAATACGCATCAGATTCTTCGCGACTGATGCGGGTGACGATGCCGCGCGCGCAGACCTGTCGTTCGCGTTCTTTCCAAAGGATGGTGAGGGCGGCCCTCGGGTTAGCCACCAATTCGCGACCCTTGCGGCTGTGGTAGTTCGTGAAGAAGGAGAAACCGCGTGCGTCGAAGCCCTTCAACAACACCGTGCGGCACGAGGGCTGACCATGGGCGGACACGGTAGCAAGCGTCATAGCGTTGGGCTCCACCACGTTGGCAGCGATGGCGTCGTCGAGCCACAGTTTGAAAAGCACGAAAGGATCGCCGGGCAGCGTGGCCTCGTCGAGCGCGCCTTTTTCGTAGTTCAGGCGCAAGTCGGCGAGATTCGGTTTGCCAGAGGGCGAAGGTGATGGATAAAAGACGGACACAAGACAAGAATGTAGGATGAAAGATAAAGGAGCAAGTAATCTGAGCAAACCATGAACGCGACGCCAGGGGTTCTATCAAGTTTGGAACGTGTGCTGCTTGACGCAGGCACCATTCAGCGGCGCGTAGCGGAGATGGCTGCGGAAATTGAGCGCGATTTCGCCGGTCTTGAACTGAGCGTGGTGACGCTGATGGACGGCGCATTGTTCTTTGTATCGGATTTGCTGCGAGCGATTGATTTGCCAGTGCGCCTGCACACGCTCACGGTGAGCAGCTATCACGGCGGCACCAGTTCCAGCGGGCGCGTGAATCTGGCCCGGCAGCTTCCCTTTGATCTGACCACGCGCCACGTTTTGCTGATCGACGACATCCTCGACACCGGCCTGACGCTGGCGACCGTGCGCGAGCGCATCCTTGCGGAATGCAAACCGGAGACGCTGCGCGTGGCAGTGCTCCTGAGCAAGCAACGCGAACGCGAACGCGAGGTGCCGGTGGATTACGCGGGCTTTGAGATCGCGGATGAATTTGTCGTCGGCTACGGGATGGATTATCAGGGGCACTACCGGAACCTGCCATGCATCGGAATCCTGAACCCGGAGGGTTTGAAGAGATGAGCATGAAGATTCGACTGCTGTTTTTCTCCGTGCTGCGAGACATCGCCGGCGCTGACGAACTGACGATGGGCCTGCCAGACGGCGCTCGCGTCAGTGATCTGCTTGCCGAGGCTTTCACACGCTGGCCAAAATTGAAAGACTGGGACGCCAGCCTGCTGGTCGCCTTGGATCAAACCTACGCAAAACGCGATAGCCCGCTGCACGACGGCGCGGAGGTGGCCCTCATGCCGCCGGTGCAGGGCGGCTAACAATTAGGAGCATAAATGATGAGGTAATTTTCAATCTGATCCTTCATTTTTTGCCACATGCCCTGCCCCTTCCTTCCCCTGCCCTCGCGCGCATTCACGCACGACGACATGCACGCGCTGGGAAAGGATCGCAGTGCGGTCTTTTATCACACAGCGCTGAACTATGCGCAGTCGCTCTGGCTGGCGGGCTTTCCTGCAAAGTCATTGCTGCTGATCAATCGCGCGCTGTCCTGCAAGCTGACGGATGTCGCGCTTATTGGTGACATAAAACCTTATCATGCCATTGCCTGGATTTTGCTCAACCGTCCACCGGATCGTTTCATCGGAAATCCGCGCCGTCACTACCAGCATCTGGCCACGCGTATGGTGGAGCCGCACAAGGAGCTTCGCATCTGGCGCGCGTGGGCTTGCTGGTATCTGGCGAAACAATTGCTGGATGAAGGAGAATTTCCACCCGATGCGGTGCAGGTGCGCGAGGAGTTGATCGTGAAGCCGCGTCGTGCGGAGATTGCCAGCCAATTGAAGAAGCTGAGTCCGAATGATGATCTACCGGCGTGGCAATCCGCGCTGTCATGGGCGCAGGAACAAACAGGAAAAAAACACAGCGCCAAGACTTTGCCGGTGACTTTTCGTCCCATCGGCCCGGAGGACGTGGATGAAATATGGCGGCTGGCGCATCTGATCTGGCATGACACTTATCCGGGAATCATCAGCGTGGCGCAGATTGATTACATGCTTAAGGAACGATATGCGCCCGACGTGCTGCGTGATGATCTGGAGCGGGGAGTTCACATGGCGCTGATTCGCCAAGACTGTGTGAACATCGGCTTTCTCGCATGGGAAACCGTGCCTGACGGGGTGGCGTTTCTGAACAAGCTCTATGTGCTGCCCGACCGTCATGGTTTCGGTGTGGGCGCACAAGCCTTGCGCCTGGTTACAGAACAAGCCCGCGCTGCCGGTATGAAACGCATCAGACTGCGCGTGAACCGCAAGAATCTGAAGGCAATCCGCGCTTATCTCCGCGAGGGACTTTCATTTGAGCAAGACGTGTGCACCGGGATCGGCAGTGGCTACGTGATGGACGATCATGTGATGTCGATGACACTGTGAGCGGCCTTACTGCAGGGTGAGCCGCTCCATGAGAAAGTGGAGCTTTTCAAAACTAAACTTCACCACTTCAATAGAGGGGTGATCCTGCGCCGCCAGCCAGTGGCGTTGAAGTTGATCCAGCACTGCACCGAGCCGCGCGATGGATTCATCGGTCTGGACAGTCTGACTGAGTTTTTCGAACTGCGCCTTGAGATCGTCCAGCAATTTCAGGGACCCGATGCAGATAATCTTGTTCTCAACCTCCGGATCATTATTGCTGACAATGGTCGTGCTGATTTCCAGCAATCGCGCCCACACGCCCAATTCGACAAGGATGGCAAGGTCTTCATCCTTCTGTTCGTTGAGCAGTTTCACGATCAACTGCTCCGTTTCCAACACCTGTTTGCGGGCGGCGGCCCAGTCTCCGGTCTCCCCCATTTTAGATTGGGCGAGAACACCGGGCGTGATTTTTTCCCCAACTCCCAGCACTTTGGAATAGCTGAGCAATTCCTGATTGTTGTTTTTGAACTGTTGCGCATCGGCCGCCTGCAAGGCAAGGAATGAATCCGCAACGAGACCGCCCAAGGTGAAGGCGACACGGAGCCTTTCTGTTGATGGTGTGGGCGGGGGCGTGCGAAACAACTGACGCCAGCGCGCCTTGGTCTGCTGGCCTACATTGTCGAGAAATTCACCGGGCGAAAATCGAGGCTTGATTTCCAGCGCACTCTCCTGGCCGGACACCGAAGACATGCAGGGAAAACCGCAAGCCAGAACTGTGGCAAAAAAATAACGCCACCAAATTTTTGCCAGGTAACGCATGGCGGCAGTTACTCCACGGTCACGCTCTTGGCCAGATTTCTCGGCTTGTCCACATCGCATCCACGCGCCACGGCGACATAATAGGCCAGGAGCTGCAAAGGAATCACGGTGAGGAGCGGACTGAGAATGGACGGGCACGAAGGTATGTAGATGACATCATCGGCGATTCGTTCAAGTTTAGTCTGTCCTTCCGTCGTAATGGCAATAACGGGACCTTTGCGGGCCTTAACCTCCTCGATATTGCTCATATTCTTGTCGAACACCGCATCATTGGGCGCAATAAAAACACTGGGCAGTTCCGGCTTCACCAGCGCGATGATGCCGTGCTTCAATTCCGCGCTCGGATGGCCGCTGGCATAGATGTAGCTGATTTCCTTCATCTTCAGCGCGCCCTCCATCGCCACGGGGTAATTGATCTGACGGCCCAGAAAAAGCATTCCCTCAACGTGGGCATATTTGTTTGCGATCTCGCGGATGCGCCCGGCCTGCTGAAGGATCGCGTTGATCTTGTCGGGAATGGCCTCCAGTTCATCGATCAT
>JAYVZW010000404.1:0-3751 GCA_043783015.1 Verrucomicrobiota bacterium | reverse complement strand
CACGCGAACTGCCTGATCACGGACAAGGAACTCATCGACATCGAAGAGCACGCCATCCCCGGCGAGGGAAGCTGCGGCGGCATGTATACCGCGAACACTATGGCCAGTGCCATCGAAGCGCTTGGGATGAGTTTGCCCAACAGCGGCGCACAAGCGGCTGTGTCGAACGAGAAACTCATGGACTGCTTCGATGCCGGCGCTGCGGTGATGAACATGATCAAGCGCGGCATCACGCCCCGGGACATCATGACTAAAGAAGCGTTTGAGAACGCCATCACACTCATCATAACTCTCGGTGGCTCGACCAACGCCGTGCTGCATCTCATCGCCATGGCCCACAGCGCGGGTGTGAAGCTTGGCATCGAAGACTTCGTGCGTATCGGCAAGAAGACGCCGGTGCTCGCCGACGTGAAACCAAGTGGCAAGTATTTCATGAACGACCTCGTGAAGATCGGCGGCACCGTGCCGCTCATCCGCACCCTCATCGCTGAAGGTCTCATGCACGGCGACTGCCTCACCGTCACCGGCAAGACCATGAAGGAGAACATGAAGAACTCCAAGATTACGTGGCCGAAGGATCAGCAAGTCGTGCGTCCGCTAAGCAACCCGCTCAAGAAGGACAGCCACCTCGTCATCTTCAAAGGCAACCTCTGCCCCGAGGGTGCTGTCGGCAAAATCAGCGGCAAGGAAGGGCTCAAGTTCAGTGGCAAAGCCATTGTCTTCGAGTCTGAAGAAACCGCGCTGCAAGCCATCCTGCACGACAAGGTGAAGAAAGGTCATGTCGTCGTCGTGCGCATGGAAGGCCCGAAAGGCGGTCCCGGCATGAGAGAAATGCTCTCACCAACGAGCGCCATCATGGGCAAGGGTCTCGGTAAAGATGTCGCCTTCATCACCGACGGCCGCTTCAGCGGCGGCAGCCACGGCTTCGTGGTGGGCCACGTCACGCCGGAGGCGTTTGTGGGAGGACCCATTGCCATCATCAAGAATGGCGACCCCATCACCATTGACGCCGAAAAGCGCAGCATCACGCTTGGCATTCCCGCCGCCGAATTGAAAGCGCGCCTAGCGAGGTGGAAGCAACCCAAGCCCCGCTACACGCGCGGTGTGCTGGCGAAGTATGCCAAGCTCACGTGCGACGCCAGCCACGGGGCGGTGACGGATTTGGGCTTGTGAGAGTGTGCATTGCGCATTTGATATTGCTTTGCAAATCTGATGTGAAGACATCAAACGAACGCAATATTCAGCTCAGATTCCCTCGCAGCACATCACTCACCATCTTCGGATTCGCCTTGCCGCCGCTGCTCTTCATGACCTGGCCGGTCATCCAGTTGAGAACCTTGTCGTTGCCGTCTTTGAACTCGGCGACTTTGGCGGGATTGGCGGCAATGACTTCGTCGCAGAGCTTTTCGATGGCGCTGGTGTCACTGACCTGCTCGAAACCCTTGGCCTTGATGATCGCGGCAGGAGCGTGGCCGGTGGCGAACATTTCTTCTAAGACTTCCTTCCCCTGGCTGTTGCTGATCTTGCCAGCTTCCACGGCGGTGACAAGTTCACTTAACATCTGCGGAGTTAGTTTTGACTCAGCAAGCGTGATGTTTATCTCGTTGAGATGACCGAAGAGTTCATTGATGACCCAGTTGGCAATTTTCTTCGCGGGCACTCTGGTATCGGCGGCGACGGCCTGCTCAAACCAGTCAGCCTGTGACTTCTCGCTGGCGAGCACATTGGCGTCGTAAGCACTCACGGCATATTCCTGCATGAAGCGCGCGCATTTCTCATGCGGCAGCTCGGGCACATGCTGCTTCACGCGCTCGATGATCGGGCCGGTGCGGATGGGTAGCAGGTCGGGGTCGGGGAAGTAGCGGTAGTCGTGGGCGTCCTCCTTGCTGCGCATGAGCTGCGTCTCGCCGCGATCATCGTCCCAGCGTCGCGTGCTCTGCACCAGCTTCTCGCCTTTTTCGAGGCATTCAGTTTGACGCGCGACTTCATGATGAATCGCACGGCGCACGGCGGAGACGCTGTTGAGATTTTTTAATTCGATCTTCGCGCCGAGTTCCTGCTGGCCTTCGGGACGCACGCTGATGTTCACATCGCAGCGCATCTGGCCCTTCTCCATGTCTGCTTCGCTCACGCCGCCGTAGATGAGAATCTGGCGCAAGCTGTTGAGATAGGCGAAAGCCTCCTCTGCAGTTTCGATGTCGGGATCGCTCACGATTTCCATGAGTGGCGTGCCCGCGCGATTGAAGTCGAGCAGCGTGCCCGCGCCGGTGTGTGTGCTCTTGCCCACGTCCTCCTCAAGATGGATGCGCGTAAGCTTCACCACCTTGCCGGGTTTTTTTATTGTCTTCTGCGCGTCCTTCGGATACGACAGTTCATAGAGCGGCACGCCGCCGCCGATGCAGAGCGGCTGATCGAACTGAGTAAGCTGGTAGTTCTTCGGCATGTCGGGATAAAAATAATTTTTCCGATCCCATTTGCTGATCTCCGGCGTGCGGCAGCCGAGCATCATCCCGGCGAGAATGGTTTTCTCAATGGCCGCGAGGTTCAGCACCGGCAGCGCGCCGGGCAGGCCGAGGCAGGTCGGGCAGGTGCGGGTGTTTGGTTCCGCGCCGTATTCAACAGCACAGGGGCAGAACATCTTGCTGCGGGTGTTGAGCTGCGCGTGGACTTCGAGGCCGATGGTGACGAGATACTTGGGCATGGTGGCGAAAGGTCTCTTTGAGTGCCAGCAAGCAGCGCGAGGTCAAGCGGGACTTTTTCCAATGGACGCGACAAGGCGAGCCGTGCAACTCGCAGGATTTGCAAAGGTTCGCGGCACGACTTAGAGTAGCTCTCATGAAAATGAACCGTGCGCCGTTTATCCTCGTCTTGATTGCTGCGTTTGCGCCCGGTCTGTCCTGTCAAAAGAAGCCGGAAGTGCAAACCGTAGATTTCGCCCGGCACATCAAACCGTTGCTGCAAAGTCGCTGCATCAGTTGCCACAATTCCGGCGCCCTGTTCGGTGATCTGAACATGGAGAATCGCGCTCTGGCTTTCAAAGAACGCGCGAAAGGTCCGATCATTACTCCCGGCAGGCCGGAGGCCAGCCAGCTCTACATCGTGCTCACTTTGCCGGAACCGGAAAAGAAAGCGATGCCGCCCACCGGACATCGCATTCCTCAGGCGGATGTTGACCTGATGAAACGATGGATTGAGCAGGGCGCAAAGTGGCCTGATGGTGCCGAAGGTGAGGTCAAGCCCGCTCCTGCCAAGCAGGCCGGTGATGCGTGATGGTTTCGCAGATTTCTGTTTTCACTCAGGCGCGCCCAGCTTGCCGACCATGCGGCAAACATAGGGCAGCAATTGTTTCTTACGGCTCACCACACCTTTCAGTTCAAAGACACCACGCTTGAGCTGCGGATACTCAATGCCCTCTGCAATGCGAGGGTTCCCCGCGACGATGAACAAGCTGTCGTGTCGCGTGATGTCCGTGACGAGCAGGCCGGCGAAATGCAGTTTGCGCTCGCTGGCGATCTTTTCCAAGGCGCTGTGAAGAGCGCCTTCCTGCTTCCAAAACTCAGACAAGCCGAGTTCCTCGATCTGCGAGAGACTGAAGCGCCAACCGCTTTCATCGAATTCCTTGCGGTCGCTTTCCAGCGCCTCTGACGCGGGATTGTCTTTCAACATGCTACCGGCGGTGAAGAAGCCGGCGGTGAACTTAGCGACATCAATGTCGGCGATGCCCGCCAGCCAGGGAAGGATGTCGCGGTCG
>JAYVZW010000403.1:0-11392 GCA_043783015.1 Verrucomicrobiota bacterium | reverse complement strand
CGGTCGTGTTCGGTTGCAGCCTGTCGAAGGGCTACACACCGCGACAGATTGTGCGCACGCGCTTTATTTAATTCCCTTCACGCTGGGAAGAATCTTTCCCTGTAAGGTCTCCATGCATTTCTCACTACCTTGCTTCGTGATCCAGAAGCTAAGAACGAGTGCCTTGCCTGACTCGAGCTGGGTCATCATGAAGCCGGCCTTGGCGGGTCCGAACTTTTTATTCTCGGCATCATAGGAAACTGTTTTCCACTCCATCTCGCCTACTTTCACCTGACCCGTGAGCTGGGAGTCTATTTTGACATCCACTTGGTGTTCCTTTTCCAACCAAACTATGAACTCTTCGACGATCTTGTCGAATTCCGCCTTGCTGTTGGCCACCTGAAAATAAAATGAGCCTTTCTCGTCGTCAGAGTGACATTCAAGCCAGTTCCCTTCCTCTTTGGGCGTCCACGAGTCCGGGATGTCCACCGAAAAGGCGGGCTGGGCCGCAGGGAAACTTTTGTCCGCAGCAACTGCACGGGATCCTAAAAAACTGAGAGTAAATAAAGCGGCTAGCAGGAAGGATTTCATAGGAATTGGATTTTATAAATTTCGCGTATCATATCGGAGGAATGTGATGGAAAGCAAACGAATTCCACGTGGTCGGTGAATGCGAAGCGTGCCAATTTTTCCTCTATAACGACGATCACAAAGTCGAGAGCGAAACATAGTCAGGTTTGTCTCCGGCATCGCGATAGTGATGGGATTTGATCACTTTTCCCTGATGCAGGAGAAACGCACCGGGCAACTGGAGGGGATCGCCTTTGAATCTCCCCGGCAGGTGTCCGGAGAGAATGGACTTGAGGTAGGCCCACAACACTTTGGGGCCCATGAGTTGCAGCAGTCTGCCGTGGCGCAGTCCCAGCCCTTTGTATAGCGCGCGATGGGGATCGGCCACTGACGCGAGGGCGGACAGGCCGTAGCGCGCGGCGAAGGCGGCGAAGTCTTCTTCGGAAGACATGTGTCCCACGACGATGCGAGTGCCGACGGCCTCGATGCGGTCCCGCAGCCTTGCGATGTCCGACATGACGTTGCGGCAGAATGGGCAGCCTTCATGGCGCAGCAGCACGAGGAGCACCGGCGATTTTACCGTGAGCGCCGCCAGTGTCTCGCCTGTGCTGGTCCGGGTGTGTGCGAGGATATTCGAATCAATGGGGGGTGCGTCCATGCCGCAAACTAGTGCGCCCAATGGTATCGCACCATCGGATTTCTCCGGGGCGTGATGCCTTTAATCATGGAGCGGCGATTGGCAATCGCCGAACAAAACCCTGCCGCGTGTGCTGCGTAAAAAGTTCCCGCTTCGCGGTGAGAAAGGGTCGGCGATTACCAATCGCCGCTCCTTGGGGTGATGATTCGTGTTCCTGCTGCGGCGTCACACTAGCGCCACAACACCCCAGAAAACTTCTTCGCCACCGCCTGTCGATGCTTCGGCCATTCGCGGGTCAGGAAGCTCGGCCAATCATTCGTGGTGGCGAGGCGTTTACCATCAGGCGTGCAGAGCTGGAGTTGCACAGGGAGCCGGCCTTCGCAAAGCGTCGGATGCTCTTTGAGCGCGAAGCATTCCTGGAGCTTCACTTGGGCTTCGGGGATGTCGGCAACGTAGCTGAGTTTGATCGTGCCGCCACCGGGCCAGGGGAGGGTGAGAGGCGCTAATTCATCGAGCCAACTGACTTGGCCTTTGTCCAGATGCTGATGGAAGGCGGGCAAAAGGGGGGCGGCTTGGGCTTCTTTGACCGTCGTGAGTCCCATGAAGGCCCGGGCGAGGCTAGTGGTGATGGCGGCTTCGTCGAAGGGTGCGAACTCGAGTTCGGGCAGGGTGGCGTGGACGAGGTTCACGCGGGCGATGAACTGCTTCAGCCGATGATCCATCAGCGGCAGATCGAAGGCTCCGGCGCGGTGGGCCTCGGCGAGGCAGCGTCCGCTGGCGACGGGATCGAGGTCGCGCTGCTGCGCCTTCTGTTCGATGACGAGATCGCGATAGCGCACAAGCTTCATGGCGGCGACGCGCTTGTTCTGCGCATCGAAGAGATGCTCGATGGTGGTGCTCAGATGCTGGGGAAACATCTCGGCGATCCACGCGGGCTGCACGGCGGTGGCGAGGCTGAGCAGGGTCTGGCGCGAGGGTGTCTCGCGCAGATTGGCTGCGACGAAATAGGCGGCGACGGTCACCACGCTTTCGCGCACGAGCTGGCCTTGGCGTTGATCGGTGAGATCGCACTCGGGCTTGCCGGGGGCGCGGCGTTTGGCGAGCTGATCGACGAAGCCGGCCATGAGGCAACGCAGCAGCGCATCGCTTGATGTTGCCTTGGCATCATGACCAGGAAGCGACTGCTTCGCCGCGTGCATGATCTGCTGAAACGTCTGCTCCACCTGACGGGCGACTTGGGCGTTGATGCCGTAGCTGCGGCAGCGATCAAAGCTGAAGCCGTTCGCTTTGGCGAAGTCGAAGGCCCGCATGAGCGTGATGAAATCGGAGTCCGCGCTCTCCTCGAACATCTCGCGGGCGGCTTTGGTTTGCGCATCATCACGATCCAGTCGCGCAAGCAAATCGCGACCACTGACCAGCGCGGCGCACAAGGCGGCATCGGGCACGCAGCCGCGCTGGCTGGCCTCGATCAACATCCGTGAGTAGCGCGGATGCATGGGCAGGCGCAGCATTTGGCGACCGATGGGCGTGAGGTCCGCATCGAGCAAAGCCCCGAGCATGGTGAGCAGGCGCTCAGCGCGCACGACGGCCTGCGGATCGGGTTTGTCCAGCCAGTCAAACGTGGCGGCCTCGCTGATGCCGAGCGAGTGCAGCAGCAGCACGACCTCCGCGAGGTCACTGCGCTGAATCTCCGGCGTGTTGCGTTCCTCGCGGTCTTTGTGGCCGATCACGGTCCACAAGCGATGACAAGTGCCCGGCGCAGTGCGTCCGGCGCGGCCTTTGCGTTGATCCGCACTGGCGCGACTGATCGGCTCCAGCAACAGCGTGCCGATGCCGCGCTTGGCATCGTAACGGGCGACGCGGGCGACACCGCTGTCCACGACATGGCGGATGCCGTCGATGGTGATGCTTGTCTCGGCGACGTTGGTGGCGACGATCACTTTGCGCAGCGAGTTCGGCGCAAAGGCACGGTCCTGCTCCTGCGGTTCGAGTTCCCCGTGCAACGGAATGCACGCCACACGCTCCCGCGTTCTCAGACTGCGCAAGGCATCCAGCGTGCCATTGATCTCGCCGCGTCCGGGCATGAAGACTAGGATGTCGCCGGAGTCTTCGTCATGGAGGATGCGTTCGACGGCCTCGGCAGCTTGCACCGTGATCGGGCGCTGATCAGGCATCAAGAGATAGCCCACCTCCACCGGAAAACTTTGTCCTTCGGAGCTGAGGATCGGGCATTGATCCAAATACGCCGCCACCGGTTCCGCATCGAGCGTGGCGGACATCACCACCATCGCCAAATCGGGCCGCTGCGCCTGCTGCAATTGCTTCACCAACGCGAGCGCGACATCGCTGAGCAAGTTCCGCTCGTGGAACTCATCGAAGACCACGGCCCCGATCTTCGCCAGCGTGCGATCATCCTGAAGCCAGCGCAGCAGAATGCCCTCCGTGACAAAACAAATCCGAGTCCCCACACTCGTGTGATCATCAAACCGAATCTGATACCCAACCTCCGCCCCCAGCTTCCCCTCACGCTCCCAGGCCACCCGCATCGCCACCGTGCGCGCCGCCACGCGCCGGGGTTGCAGCACCACGATCATCTTCTCGCCCGCGATCCCCGCATCCAGCAGCATCTGCGGCACCTGCGTCGTCTTGCCCGAGCCCGTCGGAGCCACCAGCACCAACCGATTGCCGGCTTGCAGCGTGCGCAAGATGTCAGCGTGGATTTTCCAAATGGGCAGCGCGGTGGAGGCAGGCATGAAGTGGGATAAAACGCTAGGGCTTTGCGTGGGGAATGCGAAGGCATTTCAAGGAAGCGCGAACTTGTCCTGGACACGACCACGATTGACCCTTGATAAGACCTCGCACAGATTACCCATCGCGCCAAAAATAACGCTGCTCAACATGAACTCAGAATCACTCACGCCTGCTCTCCAAATCAAACCGCTGCGCATGTGGCCGGCATTGATTCTGGCGGCCATCATCGTTCTCTGCCGCTATGTGCCGCGCTACATTGAAGGCGCGAGCAGCCAGTATTGGTTTGTCCCAATCTTCTTCCCGATGATCGCTAGTGCGCTGATGCTGATCTGGTGGTTGGCGGGCAGTCGCGCCACGGGCCGCGAGAAGCTGAAGGGCCTCTTGGGTCTGATCGTGGCGATGGCGCTGATCGTGTTGCTGAGCCATCCATCCATGCGGGGCCTGATCACCAGCTATCTGACGCTGCCACTCGGGATGGTTGGATTCGGACTGGGGGCTTATTTTAATTGCAGCAAGCAGCCCAAGCAACGAGTCACTGGCATCCTGGTTTGGTCCGTGCTGGCGATGGCCGGCACTCTGCTACTGCAAAGCCAGGGCGTCACCGGTGACTATACTTTTGATTTTCATTCACGCTGGTCTTCAACTCCCGGCGGTGGCTCATGGGCCGCGAGCAAAGCTGCTCCTGCAAACACAGCGGGTGCTGCCATTGATGCCGCACTCACCACCGCGGAGTGGCCCGGCTTCCGTGGAGCTGATCGCATGGGGCATACGAAGACACCTAAGCTGGCAACGGATTGGAAAGCGAATCCTCCAAAGCTGCTGTGGAAGAAACCCGTTGGCGCGGGTTGGTCGTCGTTCGCCGTAGCGGGAAATTTTGCTTTCACACAGGAACAACGGGGAGCAAACGAATTCGTGGTCTGCTACGATCTGGTCACGGGCAACGAAGTGTGGACCCAGCAACGCGAAGCTCGGTTCGAAGATTCGATGGGCGGCCCCGGCCCTCGCGCCACGCCGACGCTGGCCGATGGTGCGGTCTTCACCGCAAGTGCATCGGGCATGTTGCAGCGATTGAAGGCGGGCACTGGCGAAGTGGTCTGGCAGCAGGATTTTAAGAAACTCGCCGGCCGCGAGCCGCCGGTGTGGGGCTACTCGTCATCGCCGCTGGTGACGCAATCCCTGGTCATCATCTTTGCAGGAGGCAAAGATGACAAAGGAGTCATGGCATTCGACGCCGCGACCGGGCAAGCGCGTTGGTCCGTGGCCTGCGGTCCCGAGTCGTATAGTTCACCGCAGTTCAGCAAGGTGCTGGGCGATGACACGCTGCTCATGCTTACTAACGACGGCCTTCTCCTGCTCGATCCCGCCACAGGCAAAGTGCGGCTGAACTACGAATGGAAATTCCAAGGCTACCGTGCGCTGCAACCGACCGTCATCGGCGATGATGTCGTGTTGCTGCCCACACCGATGAGCGAAGGAACCCGCGCCATTCGCGTCAGCAAGAAAGGCGATCAACTCGCCGCCGAAGAACTATGGACGTCGAAGCAGATAAAGACCGACTTCACCGAACTCATCGCATACAAAGGCTTCCTCTATGGGATTGATGGTTCCATGTTTAGTTGTGTCGATCTCAAGACCGGCACACGCACATGGAAGGACGGACGCTATGGAAAAGGCGAGGCAGTGCTCCTAGAGTCTTCAGATCAAATATTGATTTCTGCGGAAGATGGTCGTGTGGCGCTGCTGCAAGCCGACCCCACCTCACAAAAGGAGCTCACCTCATTCAAGGCCCTCAGTGGCAAGACTTGGAATCATCCGGTGGTCGTCGGAGACAAGCTGCTGGTGCGCAATGGCACTGAAGCAGCATGTTATGCGCTGCCGCTTGCGCCGTGAGGCGTCAAAAAAATGCGGTGTCGAACAATTATTCCCCGCGCTTGATGTTCGCGAACGCTTCCAGCGCCATCTGCCGCGCCTGACCATGATCCACGATCGGAAGTGGATAATTTTGCCCGATCTTCACTCCGGCGATTCGCAAAACCTCTGCGGGTGCCATCCACGGCTGGTGGATCCATTTGGCGGGAAGCATCGCCAGCTCTGGCACCCATAAACGAACATAGTCACCGTTGGGATCAAATTTTTCTCCCTGACTGACCGGATTGAAAATGCGGAAGAACGGCGCTGCATCGGCCCCGCAACCGGCAGTCCATTGCCAGCCTAAAGTATTGCTGGCAAGATCGGCGTCCACCAGCGCGTTCCAGAACCACTCGGCTCCTGTCTGCCACGGGAGCAGCAAGTCTTTGACCAGAAACGATGCCACTACCATGCGAGTGCGATTATGCATCCAGCCCGTCGTCCAAAGCTCACGCATTCCCGCATCTACCATGGGATAACCCGTGCGGCCCCGCTGCCATGCTTTCAAGAACGCTGCATCGTGCCGCCACGGGAATCGCTCGAACTCCACACGAAGGGGATGCGTCGGCGTGTGCGGAAAATGAAACAAAAGATGATGCGCGAACTCACGCCAACCGATCTCGGCAAGATACTGGCTGCCGCGCCACTCCGTTTCGCTCAGTCCATTCTTCTCCGCATGGCCGCGCAAGGCATGCCAGACTTGTCGCGGACTGATCTCACCGAAATGCAAATGCGGCGAAAGTCGCGAAGTGCCGGATTGATCAGGGCGGTTGCGTCCGTTGCCGTAATTCGCAAAAGCCGCCTCGCAAAATCGCTGAAGCAAAGCATCCGCGCCTTCTTCACCCGGCTCCCATGCGGCGCTCATGCCGCCAGTCCAGTTGATCTTCGGTTCCAGTTCCAATACGGCGAGTGAAAGCGAACCCAATGTTTTCGCACAGGATATAATTCGCTTGGGTGCAGGTAGCGGTTCGGATGGAGCATCCAATGCCAGGCAGTTCTTCCAGAAAGGAGTAAACACTTGAAAGGGTTTGCCGCTTTTATTTTGGATGTTCCACGGCTCATGTAGCAACGCGCTGTTAAAACTCTTCGCCAGCAAGCCCTGCGCTGTGAGTTGTTCTTTGATCCGGCGATCTCTCTCAATGATTGAAGGCTCATAGCGACGGCTCCAAAAGATCGCTTCAGCACCAGACTCGCGCGCCACATCCTGCAAAGCCTCGAGGCACGGTCCCCGACGAATGACCAGCCGTGCGCCAAGTTTAAGCAGCTCTTTCTCCAGCTGCGCGAGCGACTGATGGAGCCACCAGCGCGACGCAGCGCCGGGCGACCAGCCGCCTTCTTCATCAGGCGACCAGATGAAAACCGGAATCACCGGGCCGCCGCGTTCAACAGCCGCAATCAACGCCTCATGATCGGGTAGCCGCAGATCGTGACGGAACCAGACGATGGAGGGAGACCGGCTCATACGGCTGGCTTCAGAAAACAATAATGTGACACGATCCACTCATTACCACTATCGTATCCCCAAAGTTCCGCGCAAGCCATGTAGAAGCAACGCCAGTAAACCCACCACTTCACCGCCTGGGACTCGCCATAAGTGTCGCGGAGAATGCTCATGATTTCCGGCTTGTTCGCATCCATATTAGCCAACCAGGCATTGGATGTCTTTTCATAGTGAGCGCCGTTGACCTGCCAGTGATTTTCAATGCGCAGATCGTCCTGAAAATAAAGCAGGGTATCGTCGGACGGCATCTGTCCGCCGGTGAAAAAATACTTCGCCATCCAATCGCGATCATCACGAACTTCAAAATGATAGGCAATGTCGCGGTGCGTGAAAATATGCACAAAAAGTTTTCCGCCCGCTTTCATCCAGGAGGCAACCCGGTGCAGCAGTTCGCGATAATTTTTCATGTGCTCGAACATCTCCACCGAAACCACCCGATCAAAGACCCCGGCCCCCTCGCCTACATAGCGGATCATGTTCGCCGTTCGCACGGTGAGGTTTTTCAAACCGCGCTTCGCAGCCTCTCCGTCTATAAATTCCTTTTGCGTGCGAGAATTGGAGACACTGGTGATGCTGGCGTTCGGGTAATGCTCCGCCATCCACAGTGAAAGAGAACCCCAGCCGCAGCCGAGCTCAAGAATGCGCTGGCCATCTTGCAGTTCCGCCCGTTCGCAGGTCAGCCGGAGCATGGCAGCCTCCGCTTCATCAAGCGATGTTATCTTGTCATCCCACCAGCCGGAGCTGTATTTCAAATGCTTGCCGAGGCAGAGCTGGAAAAAGCGTGTTGGAAGCTCGTAATGCTGTTCATTGGCCGCATCGGTCTCGACCGCTATGGGCGCGTTCTTCAAGCCTTCAATATGCCGCATCAGCGCAGCCTGCCGCGCCTCGCAACCAGAAGGACGGCGCTCACGGAGTGTCTTTGCCAGACGTTGCCGGATGCCAAAGCGAACAAGCGCGTCTGGGAGCATGTCTGTTTCCAGAAGACGGTCGGTGAATCTCATGATATTTTCTTGGGGAACCAGGGGATGAAAGCGCTGGTGGTTTTTTGATAATCGCGGTAAGCGTCGCCCTTGCTTTCGACCGCACATTTTTCCGTGAGCGGAATGCCAGTCACGCGCAGCAGGAAGAAAAGAATGAGCAATGGCGCATAAACCGTGAGCCAGCCCCATGAGGAGCCGCACGCAAAGAGCCAGCAGCCCCACCAGATGAGCGATTCAAAAAAATAATTCGGATGCCGTGAGTAACGCCACAAACCGGCCGTGCAAATTTTTCCCTTGTTCGTGATGTCCGATTTGAACTGGTTCATTTGTCCGTCAGCCACAGATTCTCCAATGATCGCCACCAGCCAGAGCGCAAGACCCAGCCATTCCACCGAGCCAATAACTGATGCAGTGTTGCGTAGCGCGAGCGCGAACGGCACGGAAAGCATGAGGATGAGCACGGCCTGCGCCTGAAAGAAAACAAAAAAACGACTACCCAGATTCCCTGCCCACTTCTGTCGCATCGCTTGATAGCGGATGTCTTCGTGCGGGTGATGCCGCCGGATTCTCATCAGAAGATACGTTCCAAGGCGGAGACTCCAGACGCAGGCCATGATCAGGGCGATCACCCGACGCGTGGAGTTGCCTTGAGTGAGCAAGGCATACATGGGAACCAACACCGTAAGCGCGTATGACCAGGTGATGTCCACGAGGCTGTAGTTGTTCAAACGTCGGCTCAACATCCATGTAAACGAGAACAGCAAAAATGCCACCAGCCCGCCAAAGCACAGAATATTAATCAATGAGTTCATAGGTTATTCCTAAAGGACGCGTCTGAGAAGCAGGTCATCCATTCTGCTTCCGGGCGGCAGTTTGAAGAGCTTCCACAGCATGTAACCAGCCATGGCGATATTGCCGAACAGCAGGATCCCGATGAGCCACGAGATGCGGGGCATTGACGACACCTCCTTGTAGAAAACCCAGCAATAGAAGGTGAGGAACCCCCAATAAGTGTCAAAAAGTGTCGCGATGAACCAGGGATGCGTGGCCACCGCACGGGGAACCTTCCAGAGTGCGCATTGACCGCTCGCCCAGCCTGTGACGCAGAGCATGGAAACAAGCACCACCAGAAAAAATATTTTTAGGAACCGGATCATGCGAGAGAATTCCGGAGTGTAGGATTGTTGGGGCGGGTGTAACACGCCTGAACAACGCTGATATTCCGGGTGGCAAAGGCCGCCTCACAGTATTGGAGATAAAAATTCCACTTGCGGATGAAGGCATCGCTGAAACCGAGCGCCTTCACGTCATGCAGCCTTTGATTGAATCGCTCAAACCAATGGCGCATCGTTTTGGCATAAGACGAACCAAGGTCTTCCAGTTCATGCATGAAGAGATCGCCAGTGCGCGCGATGGCTTGATTGGCGCGACCGACACTCAAAAGTAACGACCCTGGAAAGATGTGTTTCTGAATCCAGTCCACGCCCTTGCGCAGAGCGCGGTGATGTGAGTCCGGGACGGTGATGACCTGGAAGGCCAGAAGGCCGTCGGGTTTCAGCACCTCGGCGCATTTAGCGAAATAAGTCTCCAGATATTCATCTCCCACCGCCTCCAGCATTTCAATGGACGCGATCTTGTCGAATTTCCCACTCACATGACGGTAGTCCTGAAGCCGGATTTCAACCTTGTCAGAAAGGCCCTCACGCGTGATCCGCTCGGTGGCATATTTGTGCTGTTCTTCAGAGATTGTTAGAGCCGTCACCCGACATCCGTAATGCTTCGCAGCGTGGCAACTGAAGCCACCCCAGCCACAGCCAATCTCCAACACATGATCGCCCGGTTTAAGTAGCAATTTTTTGCACAGCGCATCATATTTATCAGTCTGGGCCTCCTCCAGACTTTGTTCTTCGTGAGTAAAGCGGGCTGCGGAATACGTCATACTTTCATCCAGCCATAGCCGGTAGAATTCATTCCCCAGATCATAGTGTTCTGCGATGTTCTTACGACTATTGCGGATGCTGTTGGGCCGCAGCTTGTGGCGAACACGGTTGATGAATTTTAAGGTGTTCACAAAAGCCAGCTGCGCCGATGAGCCGTTAGTTCCTGGTGTGCGCTGGATGTTTTCGATGAACCACGCGATCACTCCTGCGATGTCATCGGTCTCCCAATCGCCTTCAACATAAGCTTCACCAAACCCGATGTTGCCATATAGGGCGCAGCGTTTGAAAAATGATTTCCGCCGCAGAATGCGCATCTCCACGGTAACATCTGCATCCTTGGCGCCGAGCACGTGTGTCCCGCCATCCGGCAGGCTCATGCGCAGGCCGCCATGCTGGAATCGCGCAAAGCTTTTCATCACCAGCATTTCATATATTCCGGCCCCACGTGGTTGTGTTTGGGCGCGGGATCGTGATCGGTCGTAGGTTAATGTTTGGTTCATGGCTTGGTAGGAGCGATTGAGTGGTGTGGGCGGAGCACGTTTTTTTGCAGATCAACGTTGGCTGCCTTGCGGTGCCAGGGGATACGCTTGAGCCAGAGGCGCAAGGCATTCCAATGTATGAGGAAGATGACGCGCAAGGTCAACAGGGGATACTTCACCGCACACCAG
The DNA here is from genome assembly GCA_043783015.1 of Verrucomicrobiota bacterium. GTDB lineage: Bacteria > Verrucomicrobiota > Verrucomicrobiia > Verrucomicrobiales > Verrucomicrobiaceae > VFKE01. Next base: position 458 of record JAYVZW010000403.1, on the reverse strand, counting down.
AATAGGCTTGAGGCTGTGAGCTGACGTCTCTTACCGGTGAGCGCTGTCAGCAATGTGCGTTCCTCCAGGCTGCGATCATCAATATGAATCTCCAGCTTATCAGACGGCATCTCCAGCTTGAAATCAAAGCTTAAATCCAGCGGAAAAAATGGCGACACGTAAAAATGCTTTTCCGTAAGCAGCCGGAAGCGCCCCCTTTCATCCCGTTCCCTCAGAAGAAACGCCTTTTGCTCGTGAAAGGTATTTGTCACCTGAGCAACAGCGCAGACCGATTCGCCCTGGGCATCAAAGCAATAGTAGAAGCTGACGGGATTGAAAATGTAGCCAACCACGCGAGGGAAAGTCAGCAGCATGATGCGGGCCACGGGCGCGGTGTCGAAGCCCTGCTCCTGGAGCCAGCGTAGGATGTTGGCTTTCGTGGTGCTTTCTCCAAGATTGAGATGATCGTGGTCGTGGAA
>JAYVZW010000402.1:0-11410 GCA_043783015.1 Verrucomicrobiota bacterium | reverse complement strand
GCCATGGATGATCGCGATAAGTTTGCATGAGTTCGAGCATCTCGGCATCGTCAGGAACTTGCTCGTAATGGCTGCGAGTTTCAATGCAGAGCGCGATGCGATATCTCTCGCAGAGCGGCAGCAGTTCATCAATTGCAGCCCGGGCACGGTCGAGATAGAATCGCGAGATTTTTTTTCTTTGGGCCACGAACTCCAGTTTTGTCTTGGTATATTCGCGTGAATAGATGCGGCCTTGATGGGTGAGCGTCTCCAGCCGGTCGGTGAATTTTTTCATGGGCGCGCTGCCGAGGTGGACGACGAGCCGTGGCGCGCCAAAGCGGGCGGCGGTCTCCAGCGTGCGCTCCGTCAGTTCGAGCGCGCGAATGCGGTCCGTGTCACGGTGCGAGGTGAACTCGAAGGCATCGGGCGCATCCAGCATCACCTCGACGGGTGACGGGCAGAAGTTATGCACGCTGGATACGCGGATGACACCCTCCTCCACCGCCTTGAGGATTCCGGGCAGGTGGGACACTTTCAGCCCGTGGCTCAGCTCAATCCATTCAAAGCCCAGCGCGCTGGCTTCATGCGCGATGTGCTCGCCTTCCTGATGGCGATGGCTGTTCCAGCATGTGGAGAGGGAGAGCACTAGAAGCCGGGTTCAGAGTTTCATCAGCACCGTAAAGTGGGCGTCGGAGCTTTCCACCCCGACTCCGTGATGACGCGCACAGGCGGCGATGAGGAGGTCTGAGGCCGGGAAAGTTTTTCCAGTCTTACGACCTCGACTCGCAAGATCACAGGCGAGATCCCAGACTTCAAAATTGATTTCAAGCTCAGGGATCAACTGCTCGAATTCCTGCAGAATTTTGCGTTCATGCGCATCGCCCACACCGGCCCAAAGTTCGAGTCGCACCGCCGCGCACCAAGCTGCCTCCCCATTTTGAACGAGGTGGGTTAGGCGTGCTTTTACTGCAGGACTGCCATGGACGCGCAAGGCGTCCACCCAGCAAGATGTGTCCACGAGAATCATTTCTTTCCAAAAATGCGGTGAAATCTCTTCATCTCCAGTGCCTCGATCTGGTCGTTGGTCATCATGGACTTGAAAGTGCCGAAGTGCTTCACCAGTCCAGCCATGCGTTGCCTGCGGTTGTATTCCTCCAGCACCTTGACCACAGCCTCGCGCTTGGTCTTGGCCTTGGTGAATTTCATTGCGGCTTTCAATTCCTTTTCAGGAATGTCTATCGTGGTCTTCATGGAAGCATAATGATGCCATTGGGGAATCAAAATTGCAAGCTATCGGATTCCAAAAGCATCGAATACGGAATCCAATCAATCAGGCAGCAGCATCTCAGCGATGCTGTCCAGCAGCGGCTTGCCTGCGCGGGTGAGCACAAGTCGTTGGTCTTTGAGCACGGCGAGACCTTCGCTCAAAAGGATGTCCACATTGGACGACAAGGATGCATCCACCCGGCTGAGCGGGAGTCCTTCTGCTGTGCGCAATTCAAGCGCGACACGCTCAAAGAGCCATTTGCGATCGTCGAGTTCCTCGGACTCCACGATGGGCACGCGGCCTTCTGCGAGCAGCCGGATGTAATCGGTCGTGTCCGGCGCGTTTTTCCAGCGGATTCTCCGGTGGGTGCTGTAGGCTGAGGGGCCGAGACCAAGGTAGTCCGCGCCCAGCCAATAGGCCTGGTTATGGATGGAGCGATGTCCGGGCTTCGCGTAATTGGATATTTCATAATGCTCGTATCCGGCGTTCTCCAGCATATCAATGGCGGCGAAGAAATGATCCGCATCGCGATCCTGGCTGGCGTCGAGTTCACCCGTGCGGAATCGCGCGAGGAAGTCGGTGTCCTCCTCATAGGTGAGGTTGTAACACGAAACATGATCTGGCTTGAGTGAAAGCGTTTTTTCAATGCCCCGTTTCCAAACGTCTAGACTGAGGCCGGGTATGGAAAACATGAGGTCGAGGTTCACACTGGGAATGCCCGCCTCGCGCAAGATTTCATAGGTTTCCACCGCCTCACCTGGAGCGTGGTCGCGCCCGAGGAGTTTCAAGGTAGGATCGTCCCACGCCTGCACCCCCAGGCTTACGCGGGTGATTCCGAGTTTATGCAGCAGCGTGGCTTTGGACTTTCCGATTGTTTTCGGATTCGCCTCGAGCCCGAACTCTTCCAGATGTGAGCAATCGAGTGAGTGACGCAACCCTTCCAGCAATGTCGCAAGATGGGTTTCGCTCAGTGCAGTAGGGGTTCCGCCGCCCAAGTAGATGGTCTTGGGGATGATCGGGATGTTTTTCTGATGCAGTCTAAGTTCCGTGAGGACGGATTGCACAAACGCTGTCATGTCCGTGCTGCCGGGAGTGTGCTTGTAAAAGCTGCAATATGGACAGACCCGATGGCAAAACGGAATGTGGATGTAAAGATGGGAAATCAATTTTGAATGATGAATGGTGAATGATGAATTATGGATGACACATGATGGAGGAGCATGAACTGGGCGGCAAGCTGCTCGCGAGCGTATCGCGTTCGTTTTATTTGACACTCAAGGCGCTGCCAGCGGGGTTGCGTGAGCCGCTGTCGATGGCCTACCTGCTGGCGCGGGCGGCGGATACGCTCGCCGATACAAGTGGCGTGGCGCAGTCGCTGAAAATGGATTGTCTGGGTGATTTTGATCGTCTGGTGCAATGCAGAGATCGTGATTCGGCGGCGGAGCAGGAATTTTGCGGGAGATTGCTGCGCGAGTTTGTGCCGATGCAGACGGACGTGGATGAGGCGCAGCTCTTGCAGCGTTTGCCGGAGGCCTTTGCTGCTGTGAGGAATTATCCCGAGAGACAGTTGGCGAGCATTCGCGGCGTGTTGTCCCCGATTGTGCGCGGGCAGGTGCTGGACGTGTCACGCTTCCCGGTGGATGGAGAATTGCGCGCCCTGAGATCGGAGGCGGACCTGGATGAATATACCTGGCTGGTGGCGGGATGTGTGGGTGAGTTTTGGACAAAACTTTGCGCCGATGAGTTGCCAGATGCATTTCCCAAAAACACCTCCACCGGGGAACAAGTGGAGCGCGGCATTCGCCTGGGCAAGGGATTGCAGATGGTGAACATCCTGCGGGACATCGGTAAAGATATCGCGATGGGGCGCTGTTATTTTCCGCAGGAAACTCTGGGTGAAAATGGAATCAGTATGAGGAAATTGCAGCGCGATCCATCGCTGTTGCTACCGCTGCTTCCGCGATGGCAGGAGCGTTGTCGCGAACATTTGCGGTGCGGCCTGGAATATGTTTCCCATGTAGAGCACCGGCGCCTGCGTTACGCGGTGGCGCTGCCGCTGCTGCTTGGTGTGCGGACGCTGGCGTTACTGGAAAAAGCGACATGGGACGAGCGCGTGGCTGGCGTGAAAGCCTCCCGCAGCGAAGTGGCGAAAATCATGCTTGAGGCCGGAATCGCATCATTGAGGGCCAATGGCATTCGCAATATGGTCGAGCGCTTCATGGCGGAATTGCCTTGATCCAGGGATCAAACTCGGTGGGTATCGCGGCCTCGAAGCTCATCGCTTCACCGGTCATGGGATGATCGAAGCCAAGCTTCCAAGCGTGAAGCATTAGGCGGGGCATGGGCAGAAGCTGCCGCTGGATTTGCGCATAGATCGTATCGCCGAGGATGGGTGTTTTCAGGTTCTCGCGCATGTGAACGCGAATCTGATGCGTGCGTCCGGTGAGGAGACGGCACTCGATCAGGGCACAGCACTTGTGGATGGAGAGCTTCCTCCACCCGGTAACGGCCTCTTTGCTCGATTCGGGATTTTCCACGAGCGCCATGCGTTTGCGGTCCACGGGGTGGCGGCCAATGCGATTCTCAATGCGTCCGGAATCGGTGAGGGGCAGCCCGTTGACTGCGGCCAGATATATCTTCGTGATGCGGCGGTCGCTAAATGCCTGTGACAGTCGAATGTGCGCCTGATCGTGTTTTGCGGCGACGAGACAACCGCTGGTTTCCTTGTCGAGCCGGTGGACGATGCCCGGACGGAGTTCGCCGCCGATGCCGCTCAGGTTCGTGCAATGGTGCAGCAGGGCATTGACCAGAGTGCCATCGGGATTGCCCGCTGCCGGATGGACCACCATGCCCTCCGTCTTGTTGATTACGATGAAGTGTTCGTCTTCGAAAAGCACTTTGAGTGGAATGTTCTGCGAAATGATTTCGGTGGCCACCGGATCGGGGATTTCAATGGAAATGGTGTCGCCAACCTTGAGCGCCGTGTTGGGCTTTGCCTGGGCTTGATTCAGCAGAATGTCACCGTCTTTGATGAGATTCTGGATTCGCGTGCGCGAATGTTCCGGCAGGGCCTGCTGCAAAAAATGATCGAGCCGCTGTTTATTCCACTCCGGCTCAGTGATGATTAGTTCCATGAAGGAAAATGGTGGCAATCATCAGCACGGCAAGTATGAAACAAGTGACGCGATTTCGGGTTTAAATATCGTTTTAGAAACAAAATGAGTGCAGAAACCTTCAAATCGCATTATAATTACCATAAATCAGTCTTTTCGTCTCTGCGGCGTTGATTATTGGTCATCGACTCATTTTTCCTCTTCTTCCATTGTCTTCTACTGAACAGCCCCAATTTCTGAGCTCCTGCCCCGCTTGTTCGGGTGTTCTGGATGTAACTGCCTTCGAGCCGTTCAGCAAGGTGATCTGCCCGGCCTGCGGTCAGACCGTGCGAGTGCGCCGAAAATTCGATCACTTTGTCATATCGAAACAAATTGGTGAAGGCGGCATGAGCCGGGTATTTGAGTCGGCGGATGAAACACTGGGGCGACGAGTGGCCTTAAAAATTCTCAACCGCCACTTCAGCCGCGACAGTGTCCGTATGGCCCAATTTGAGCGCGAAGCGCAGCTTACTGCGGCAGTGGCGCATCCCAACGTCGTCAAGCTCTACTCGGTCGGGCGTGATCAGGGCAACTTCTACATTGCCATGGAGTTGGTCGGTGGTGGCAGCTTGGAGCAGCGCATCAACAGCCTCGGAAGACTTCCGGAAAAAGACGCCCTGAGTGTGGCGCGTGCAGTGGCAGAGGGATTGCGCGCGGCCTATCGCGAAGGTTTGATTCACCGTGATGTAAAGCCGGCCAACATCCTGTTCACCGAGCAAGGCTTGCCCAAGATCGTGGATTTCGGCCTCGCCTTGTTCCATGAGCGAGACGTGGACGATTCCGGGGAAATCTGGGCCACACCTTATTACGTGGCGCCGGAAAAAGTTTGCCATGACCGCGAGGATTTTCGCAGTGACATGTTCAGCCTGGGCGCGACGCTGTATCATGCGCTGACCGGCCATCCGCCGCATCAGGCCAATACCAATTCCTTGTCTGAATTGAAAATCATCAAAAGCCGGACCGTGCGATTGGAAACCAGCGGTCTGAAGTTTGCACCGCGGACCTGTGAACTGGTCAATCGCTTGCTGGCATTGAGGCCAGAGGACAGATTTGAGAGTTATGACGCCCTCGTCGAGGCCTTCCGTGATGCAGAGAGCCTGCTGGGCTATTCCATGGCCGGCATGAAATCGAACCGCAATAAGGCACTCTACACAGGGCTGGCCGTCGCAGCGGGCATCACACTTCTGGCGCTGGCGCTCCGGCCCGGCTCCAAGGGCAAAGTGTCATCCGTCGATGTAAGCAGTGGAGTAAATGTGGAAGACACATCTGATCTGACGGAGACACTCAACAAGGGAAGCCAGTCCGTAACCGAAGTTTTCCTCAAGGCGCGAAACACATTGGTAGAAGGCAATTTTTCCGAGGCCCACAAGATGTTTGATGCGCTGGTGAAATCAGAAAAGACCAAGCAGCCCACACGAAATTGGGCGCGTTTCAATGCTGCCATTTGCGCCATTGTCGCGGGAAAGCGTGAGCCTGCCCTGAAGTATTTCAAGAGCATAAAACAAGATGCCGATGAAGATTCTCAGGTAGGCGGCGGGGATTTTAAGAAATTCTTTTCTGACCTTTCATCGATCATGCGTCAGGAACTTGGATTCAATGTCCGGAGTAAGTCTGCCCTTTATCATATCAACAACGAAGAGGCGCTGGCTTACCTCGTGCATGGGCTTGCCCAATGGCACTTTGGCGATCCCGTCGCGGCGCTGGAGTGGTTGGAAAAATTCAACAATTGCGAGCCGGGCAAAGGCTTTGAGTGGATCAATTCCTACAAGAAACTCACGGCCCCCTATTTGGAAGACAGCGAGATCGCACGCGAACTGTCATCGGTCAGGAAGCAAAATTTCGCCAGCCTGGAGGATACCATGAAAAATTATGACCGCGTCAAGATGTTGCTCAAGAAAGTTAAAACCAACGGTTCATTGCGCGACAGCCTTGATGGACAGTTGAGTTTTGACCAGGAAGAAATCACCCGCATGAAGCGTGACGGGCAGCAAAAGCAAATGGCCCGGATCAAGGAGGTCCGAGAGCGTGACCTGACCCAGTATTCCGAACTGGTCAGCCATCTTCCGTCCATGGTGCGCGGCTATGATTTTACCAGAGTGATGGACATTTTGAAGGATACCCGCTTTGAAACTCCCGAGGTGCAAACCGCGCTGGAGAGCAAGCGCTATTTCTGGTCCAAGGCCCAGCAATTCATGGATCAGATCATCGCGGACGTGAAAGCGCAGGGCTACTCCGGCACCATTCCGCGCAAAATTGGAACACCGTTGCAAGGCAGGGTCGCCAAGCTGGACGTGGCCAGCATCACCGTGGCCTTGCAGCATGGCGAAACCACTTTCCCCACGGAGATGGTGCCGCCGGATCTCTTGGTGGCGATGGCCCAGCAATTCAGCCAGAGCGTCAGCGACTCCACTGATTATTATCGGCGGCAGGAAATGATCGCCATCTTTGCCAAGATAACTGGCCTGGATCAATTGGCCCAGGCCGTGGCCGGCCAGCTCATGGAAGAGAACCGCTCCTTCCGCCAGCTCTGGACCAACGTGGAACAGGGCGGTTCATAGTCACGCTCCGATCGTAAGTTGTTAAACGCTTAACGATCAGCTCATGCGACCGCAGCAAGCCTTGTATTTTTTTCCACTTCCGCAAGGGCAGGGATCATTGCGGCCCACTTTTGGCACTTCGCGCTTGAGCGGAATAGTGATCTTGGGGGTGTCGTCTTCGCCTTCCCCAGATGCCGCTTGTGCCTGGCGCTGCTGAGGCTGCGGTGAATCGGGGCCGGCGGTGCGTCCGTGCAGCATGGACTGACGGATGTGCTCCATGAACATCTGGAGGCGCTGGTGGCTGCTGAAGAGATTGGTTAGCGCCTTGTTGTGGATGTTCCGCATCAGTTCCTCGAACATGATGTAAGCCTCCTGCTTGTATTCGATCAGCGGATCTTTCTGTCCGTAACTGCGCAAGTTCACACCTTCACGAAGCGCATCCATGGCGTAGAGATGGTGCTGCCAGAGTTCGTCAATGGCTTCCAGCAAGATCACACGCTCACTTTCCTGGAGCAATTGCGGAAGAACGCCCGAGGTCTTGAGATCGTAGGCGCGCTTCACTCGTTCGATGACGAACTGGCAGTTCCCGTCAAAGCTGCGCGATTCCAGTGCAGCATCATTCGCGCTCAATCCGAGCGGGAAGGTCGTGTTCAACCAGTTGAGCAGCGCGGGATAGCTCGCAGGATCATCCGCGCTGGGTTCGCGCGGAACGAACTCCTCGACGCGGGCCGGTATGCTTTTTTCAACAATCTCGTCCAGCAACAGTCGTGGATCTGGACTGTCGAGCACTTCATTGCGGAAGGTGTAAACCACTTCGCGCTGCTGGTTCATCACGTCGTCGTATTCCAGCACGCGTTTGCGGATCATGTAGTTGCGCTGCTCCACGCGCTTCTGTGCGGTTTCGACCGATCGGTTCAGCCACGGATGTTCCAGCTCCTGGCCTTCTTCCATGCCGAAGCGTTCCATGATTTTCGTCATGCGGTCGGCGGCACCGAAGTTGCGCATGAGATCGTCTTCAAAGCTGATGAAGAATTTACTTTCGCCCGGATCACCCTGACGCGCGCAACGTCCGCGCAACTGGCGGTCCACGCGACGGCTTTCATGGCGCTCGGTTCCGAGGACGAAAAGACCGCCCAGTTCCAAGACGCCCGGCCCCAGCTTGATGTCGGTGCCTCGGCCTGCCATGTTGGTGGACACAGTGACGGCCCCCTTTTGACCGGCGCGGGCGACGATCTCCGCTTCCTGGCGGTGATACTTCGCATTCAGCACGGCATGCGGAATTTTTTGCAGCTTGAGCATGCGCGCCAGTGTTTCGGAGGAATCCACGCTGGCAGTGCCGATGAGCATGGGCTGGCCCTTGGCGTGAAGTTCATTGATGAGCTTGAGGACAGCCTGCAACTTCTCACGTCGTGTTTTGAAGATGGCGTCGTTGTTGTCCTTGCGTTGCACGGGGCGATTCGTCGGGATGCTCAGGACATCGAGCTTGTAGATGTCATGGAATTCCGCCGCGTCCGTTTCTGCGGTGCCGGTCATGCCGCCGAGCTTTTGATAAAGCCGGAAGTAATTCTGGATCGTGATCGTCGCCAGCGTTTGCGTTTCGTGATCAATATGGACGCCTTCCTTGGCTTCCACGGCCTGATGCAAGCCATCGCTCCAGCGGCGACCGGGCATTTCGCGCCCCGTGTTTTCATCCACGATGATGACCTTGTTTTCCTTCACGACGTATTCCACGTCCTTCTCATAGAGGCAGTAAGCGCGGAGGAGCTGGTTGATGTTGTGAATGCGCTGGCCTTGCGTATCGAGCTTCTGCTGCGTCTCTTCGCGCATCGCCTGTTTTTGCGCATCGCTCAGCGAGGAGTCAGCATCAATCTCACCATACGCGGTGGCGATGTCCGGCAGCACGAAAGCATCCGGATCGTCGGGGTTGAGGAAGTTGCGGCCCATCTCACTCAAATCCGCATCATGGGTTTTTTCGTCAATCGTGTAGTAAAGCTCCTCCTTGAGTTCAAAGAGCGCGGTCTTCTGCGTGTCTTGATAAAAACTCAGTTCGGATTTCTCCATCGCCTTGCGCTTGTCCGTTTCTTCCATGGCACGGAGCAGGGCGCGGTTTTTTGGCTGACCGAGCCGGACCTGATAAAGCTGGCGTCCGCCGATTTCGGTTTCGCCCTTCGTGAAGTGATCATTGGCTTCGCCCGCGAGCTTGTTGCACAGGGCGTTCTGGCGTTTCACCAGCTGCTCCACGAGCGGCTTGTAACGATCAAACTGATGCGTGCTGGTGGTGACGGGACCGCTGATGATGAGCGGCGTGCGCGCCTCATCAATGAGCACGGAGTCCACTTCATCGATGACCGCGTAGTAATGTCCGCGCTGCACTTGGTGATCCTTGCTGCGAGCCATACCGTTGTCGCGCAGGTAGTCGAAGCCGAACTCGCTGTTGGTGCCGTAAGTGATGTCCGCCACATATTGCTCACGACGCAATTCAGGATCTTGATCGTTCTGGATGCAGCCAACCGTGAGGCCGAGGAATTTATAAAGTGTGCCCATCCACTCCGAGTCACGGCGGGCGAGGTAATCGTTGACCGTGATCAGATGCACGCCGCGCCCGGTGAGCGCGTTCAGATAAACGGGAAGTGTGCCGACCAGGGTCTTGCCCTCGCCCGTGGCCATCTCTGCGATCATGCCTTTGTGCAGTGCCGCACCACCGATGAGCTGCACGTCAAAGTGAACCATGTCCCAGCGCAAAGGCTGGTCGCAGACCATCATCTCCGTTCCGCAGAGGCGACGCGCGGCGTTTTTCACCACGGCATAGGCTTCGGGAAGTATTTGATTGAGCATGTCCAGCTCCAGACGGGCAAAACTCGGCAGCACCTCATCATAGGCCTCGCGCACCTTCAGGATGCGGGCCTTCTTCTCGTCGAGTGATTCGTTCTTCCATGCCGTCTCCGCCACCAGTGGTTGGTTGAGCGAAGGGAAATGCTCCTGCAAACGCGCAAACTTTTCCGCCACAGCGCGCAGGCAGTCATCCACCTGGGCCTCATCCGCCACACGCAGGGCTACGCCCGCGAGAAAGAGCGGCGGGTGAAAAGCTTTGAACCGTTCCTGCCATCTGGCCGTGCGTTCGCGCATCCCCTCGACTGGTTCAGCCTGCAGCTTCTGCTCGATCTGATTGATCTCTGCAACGAGAGGCCAGAGTTTTTTGATATGGCGCTGGTTTTTGGTGCCGATGATTTTTCGCAGTATCCAGTTGATCATGGGGAAATTAGGGTGGCCGGGGCGGGCAGGTGAAAAAGGATGCTTAGAATGGATGAAAATCCAGCTCGCGCAAGGAGTGTATGCAGGATTGGCTCTCGCAGGCTACAAATCCGAGACTGGAGAATTCAGCGGCAATTTTAGATTCGCTCGAGAAGTTCTGCCGGACGCCAGCAGCCACAAGCTGACAATAGTTCGGAATGGAATGAATCCGGAACTTGCCGCTTTTTCAGTTTATCTTAACGTTGCAGGCATGGAACTTTTAAGAGGCACTGCGAACTTATATCAACCCCGAACGGGCGATTCACCGAAGCGATTCATATTATGAAACTAAAAATACCTCTGTGCATCGAGATGTTGCCAGTGATGTTGCTACTCTTCACCGTGCCCCATCAACTGCTCAAGGCGCAAGCGGAACCAAAACAAAGCGTCATGCCAAAGCCTGAGGTGCTGAAGGTAATCCGCGAAAAGAGCCTGAAACTCCTGCGCGATATCGTTCCGTCTTCCACTTCCGGCAAGGCGTTGAAAACCGTGGATAGCGCTGAAGGGCTCGTGTATTGGGGCAATCTTTTTGATCCCCACGAGGTCGTTGCTTTGGTGGATTTGCCACCGGAAAAGCCGGAAGACTCGGAAGGAAGCGTGTTTGAACGGTTCGATTACGAGCAAACATGGTTTCGCCATTTGTCCTTCTGCGCCTGGGAAAAAGATCATTGGGTGTATCGGCAATACTTGGACAATGCCAGAGACTTGGAATTTCTCGACCGTAAAGACAAACCGCACCATTTCGTGCAGGCATCCCGAAAAACGGGGCGTTACGATGGCGATCATCTCTCCTGGTTCTACGATGAAAAAAGAAAAAAATTGGTTCGCACAAATTTTGAAGATTGGGGTCCGTTTTATCTTATTGGAAATTATCTTTGCACGATACGAGGTTTTGAACGTCGCGCGATGGACGAAACAGTCTGGGTATATCCCTACGCCGAGGGCAAGAAAGGTAGATTGCTGGCGGTTTACTACTCGGATATTGGCAGTGGTGAATTAAGGAATTTTTCCATAACCTTTCATGATCTAAAGACTGGTAAATTTTGGACTTATTCATTCAGCCCGATGGAAGCCGAGCCGCCTTATTTGCATTACTCGATTGATGCAGTGGAAGGCGTATGGAATGAACCGGAAAAAAATGCAAAGCCGCGTATTCATAGCAATGCAGAAATGGAGGTGAGTGA
>JAYVZW010000401.1:0-3796 GCA_043783015.1 Verrucomicrobiota bacterium | reverse complement strand
GAGCTGCCGCCGCTGCGTGGACAGGGAAACATCGAGAAGATCATCTCTGCCGTGACGCATCTGAAGTTCGAAGGGTTCACCGATCTGGAGAAAGCATTCGCTGACTTTCATCCCACACGTCAGCGCTACGGCGCGATCTTTGTGATTTCAGATTTTTTCGGGCGCGATCTTGGCAATGCGGTTGAGGCCGTGAACCGTGCCGCGAGCTGGCCGGGCGAGACCCATTTTGTGCAAATCGTGCATCCGCAGGAGATCAAACCGGAACTCGATGGCGAGTTTGAACTGGCCGATGTGGAAACAGGCGAGCGACGCCGCTTTTGGATCACGAAGCGCGAGGTAAAGCAATACACCGAGTTTTTCGACGCGTTCAGCGAGAACCTCAGCCACGCGTGTGCCAGCCGCCACATCGATTTCTTTCGTTGTGCGAGCGACGAACCATTTGAAGAAAGATTTTTGGATTTGCTCACGCGAGGCAGCGCGCTGGCGAGCGCATAAAGTGGGCACATGAAATTCCTTCACCCTGTCAATCTCCACTGGCTCTGGCTCGCGCTCATCCCTGTCGCGCTCTGGCTGTTCCGGCGCAAGGCGAAGCGGGTGCCGGTTTCGACACTGCTTTTTTTTCGCGCGTTGGCGCGCGAGCATCAGGAATCCGCATGGCTACGGAGATTGAAGCACATTTTGTCGCTGCTTCTTTCATTGCTCTTGATCGTGCTCGCAACACTGGCGCTGGCGCGACCGTTCAGCGAAGGTGGTGGCGCGACTTCGAAAAGCCTCGTCATCATGCTGGACCGCTCTGCGTCCATGACGGCGAAAGATGTGCGGGGACGCTCCCGAATCGCCGAAGCGAAGTCAATTCTGAAAGAGCGGCTCAAAGCGCTGCCGGAAAACGTAATAACCTCGCTCGTGGTCTATGATGGCAGATCCGATGTCGCCCAGTCACGCAGCACGAACCGCCGCGAGCTTTTGCGCCTGATTGATCAAACTGAAGCCGTGCCCGTGGAAGACCACGCGGAAGATGCGTTGGTAGTTGCCCAGCGTTTGGCTGCGCTCGATGCGCCAGCGGAAATCTGGTGCGTGAGTGACCGAGTTCCAAATCCGGGAAACGGGAAACGGAAAACGGAAAACGAGAGCCGAACGCGCTTTATCAACGTCGCCTTGGAACATTCGAGCAACATCGGCATCACCGCATTCCAGATTCGGCCCGCCCCGCTCGCGCGGAACCGTTTTGAAGTTTTCATCGAAGTCAGCGCATCATCGGCGAATGAAAAGCAAGTCGAGGTGACGCTGGAAGCGCGGCTTGATGGAAGACTCGCACAGTTGCGGCAGATTGAATTGAAGCCCGGCGCGAGCACGCGGCTCATCCTGCCGATCGAAGGTGGCAAGGGTCAGCGGCTCGAAGTTGAAACGCGCTGTGACGGCGACTGCTTCGGCTGGGACAACGCAGCCATCGCCCTGCTCCCGGATATAAAGCCTCTCGTTGTTGCGTGGTTCACGGACACGCCCGATCCTTTTGTCGAACTCGCGCTGACTTCGATGTTGGCGGAGGATCGCATTCAGGTGCTCAAGGGCGGGCCTAATGATTTTCCACCCAAGGAAAAACCCGACGTCTATGTATTTGAAAACTGGCTGCCGAAGGATTGGCCCACCGATCGTCCCGCGCTCGTCTTGAATCCACCCACAAGCAGCGGCCCCATCCGCGCGCAAAAATTGGAACGCGCGGTGCCATACGACGTGTTGCGTGCCTTGCAACCGGATCATCCGGTGCTTTATCGCGTCACGAGCGGTCGGGTTGCCGTCACGCAGACGACCACATTGAGCGTGAGCGAAACGCTGGAAACCTTATGGATGGCCGGGCAGGAGCCGGTGCTCGCCGCGGGTGAAGCTAATGGCCAGCGCATCGTCGTCACGGCATTCGTGCCCGGCAAGAGCGAGCAACTCGCACTCATGTCCGCGTTCCCCCTGCTCATCGGCAACGCGCTTTACTGGTGCGCGGAGAGCAACGACGCACTCGCCTCGCTCAAACCAAAACGTCCTGGTGATCTCGTTTCTATGGAGTCAGGCATCGTGAAATGGCACTCATGGAACGGCGCGGGATTCACAGAGGTGAGTGATGAGGCAAAAAACGACTGGCTGGAGTTGCGGCGCATCGGTCTCTTCGAGCCGATGAATGGGAAAGCACAGTCGTCATTGCTATTGAGCACCCATGAAACGGACTTGCCTGCAAAATCCAACGCGGCATTAAATGCACAAGTTTCTGAAAATGCCATGCAGCGCTGGGCAGCCGGCGGCGGAATGTGGGCCAGGCTTATCTGGCTGGCGCTTGGAGTGTTGTTATTGGAAAGCTGGTTGTTTCACCGGCAAGCGGTGTATTGACGAAATCGCATGGACTGGGAATCGCCATACCTTCTACTTCTGATTTTTCCCGCGCTAACCTTCTTGCTGTGGGCGGAAGTGAAGTCGGTGCATCCGATGTCTTCGCAACGGAAACGCGTGCTGCTGGTGGTGCGTGCGTTAGGTGTGTTGCTCGCGCTCGCGGCGCTTGCTGGTCCCGCGAAGGTGGTGACCAGCGCGCGCCGCGCCGTGGTGATCGCGCTTGATCATTCGGAAAGCATGGGATCGGAGGGATTGAAAATCGAGTTAGAAAAGGCGCGGGCATTGCGCGTGTCGTTGCCGGCCGATGTGGATGTTTCCTTTGTCGGATTTGGTGAAGACGCGCGATTCCTCAGTAATGCAGACATTGATGAAAAGGAGTCGATGATACTTGGTGATGCGTTGCTGAAACACGGTGGACAGAGCAATTACGCCGCCGCCGTCGAATATGCGCGCGCCTTGTTGTCTTCGGGCACGTCGCGGCATGTGGTGCTCATTGGTGATGGCCATGAGACGCGCGGAAGTTTGCAGTCTGCGGCGCGTGAAGCGCTGGTGTCGGATGTGCATTTGCATGTGATGCCGGTCGCTGGTCCGCGCAAACCCGACGTGCGCGTGCGACAGATTACGCCGGGGCAATCGCACATTCACGAAGGCGCGGCGCTGAAGCTGACCGTCGATGTTGAGAGCACACTTGATGGCGGCGGCACGCTAAAGCTTTTTGAAAACGGCGTTGAGGTCGAGCGTCACAGTCTCACTGTGAAAAGCGGCAGCGCGGTTCAGGAAGTCTTCACGCGTCATCCGAATGCCCGGAACATCTATAAATATCGCGCCGTGCTCGAAGGCTTTGCGGGCGACTCCATTGCCTCGAACAATGAGGGGTTGGCGTTGGTCGATGTGCGCGGACGTTTGCGCGTCTTGTATGTCGAAGGCGATGCTGGCGAGGGACAATACCTCATCCAGGCGATGGAGAAGGAGGGCATCCTGCTTGAACTGAGTGCCGCGGGCGCTATTCCGAAGACGGCAGAGGAATTGAGCGGATACGATGCGGTTATCTTATCCGATGTGCCTGCACACAAGATTGGCGAGAACACGATGGTCGCGATCCGTGACTATGTGGACAAACTCGGCGGGGGATTCATCATGCTCGGCGGGCCGAACTCATTTGGAGTCGGCGGTTATTATCGCACGCCCATCGAGGAAATTTTGCCAGTGCGCTTGAAGTCACCCGACGAAGAAGAAAAGCAAAGCAGCGCGCTGGCAATTTGCATTGATCGTTCCGGATCGATGTCGGGCGAGAAACTTGAGATGGCAAAATCTGCTTCGATTGCTACGGCGGAAGTTTTGACCAAGAGCGATTCCATAGGCGTGTGGGCATTCGACAGCGAATCCTACATCGTGGTGCCGATGACGCGGCTCACTTCGAGCG
>JAYVZW010000400.1:0-3799 GCA_043783015.1 Verrucomicrobiota bacterium | reverse complement strand
CAAGCGATGCACCCGCGATTCCGGGGAGCGCCTCCAATACTCCACGAAGATGGAAGACGTCTGCCGCCGCGCTTTCCTTCTCTTGCCAGCTCGAGGCTTGCGCGGGGCCGCTGAGCAACAACGCGATGCGTTCCTCTTCGCGCGAGGTGCCGTTTGGATTCGAGATGAACACCCGGCCAATCTCGAAGAAGCGCAGACGCGACTGGCCATGACGGATGTTCAGCGCCGCAGTCGAGATCAAACCGGGAACAATGCCGGGGCGCAGGATGACATGGTCTTCGCTGAGCGGATTTTTAACAGCAACAGCCTTCTCCGGTGCAACAGGCTGGCCGAGCACATCGTGAAGTTGCGATGGAGAAATGAGCCGCAAAGTCTGCGCTTCAAACCAACCGCGATGCACCAACGCCTGACGCAGCGACATGCTGAAATCATACGCGCGGTCGGCACCCTGGCTCTGGGTGAACACGCCCGAGGCGCAACCCGGCACGCGATCCAATCCGACGACGCGCGAGATTTCTTCCACAAGATCAATGGGGCGTTGCAAATCAAGCCGGTGTGAGGGGATAAGCCAGGTGGATTTGTCCGCGCCATCCGAGAGCTTCTGCAAGCCGAGGGAGGTGAGAATGCCGTGCATTTCTGCGCGCGACAAATCAGGGATGCCGATGAGCTCATGTGCGCGCTTTTCATCAAGGTCGACTTCAACAGCCAGCTTCGGCACTTCGCCGGCCACCAGCAATTCATTTGCGGCCTCGCCACCAGCGAGATCAAGGATGAGCTTCACGGCCAGTGCGGAAGCGGCGGCGACATTTTGTGGATTCACTCCCCGCTCAAAGCGGTAGCTGGAATCGCTGCTCAGTCCAATCCGACGCGCGGTGCGACGGATGTTTTGCGAAACGAAATACGCGGATTCAAGCAGGATATTTTTTGTGCTTTCAGTCACGCCGGAAGTTTCATCACCCATCACACCAGCGATGGCGACCGGGCGTGTGGCATCGGCGATGACGAGATCGTCGCTGATGAGTTCGCAGACATTGCCACCGAGCGTGGTGATTTTTTCAGCCGCCGCAGCGCGGCGGATGATGATGCCGCCATTGAGCTTGCCGGAATCAAAAGCATGAAGCGGCTGACCGGTTTCCTGCAGCACGAAATTCGTAATATCGACGATGTTGTTAATCGGACGCAGGCCCACGCTTTGCAGACGCTGTTGCAGCCACTCCGGGCTGGGCGCGACTCTGACGTTTTTGATGAGGCGCGCGGTGTAGAACGGGCAAGCATCGGGCGCATCCAGTCGGACTTCGGTTGTGGCGGCAGATTTATTGATGGCGGCGGGGATCGCTTGCAGCGGCACCAGTGGTTTGCCGGTGAGCGCCGCGAGTTCGCGCGCGAGACCGTAGTGACTGAGCAGATCGGGCCGGTTGGGCGTGATCTCCAGATCGAAAATGACGTCCGGCGGCGAGAAGTCGCGGAACAACTTTCCGACCGGTGCGTCTGCATCAAGAATGAGCAATCCGGCATGATCATCGGTCATTCCCAGCTCACGTCCGCTGCACATCATTCCATTGGACTGCACATCGCGCAGTTTGCCTTCTTTGATCACGATACCTCCGGGCAATGACGCGCCGGGCAGCGCCAGCGGGACTTTGTCGCCCACTTTGTAATTCTTCGCCCCGCAGACGATCTGTCTCGTCGTGCCGCTGCCGTCATTTACCTGGCAGACGCTGAGCCGGTCGGCGTTGGGATGTTGCACTGATTCAAGAATTTGAGCGACGACGATTTTCTCGGAATCAATGCCCTTGACCTCGACACCTTCGACCTCGATGCCCGCGAAAGTGAGAAGGTCGCGCATTTTATCGACCGTCGTGTCGCCGAGATCGATGTGAGTTTTGAGCCAGGAGAGGGAGACTTTCATGCTGATGTTTTGACAGAATTAACTGAATTAGACGGAATTATTGGAGTCGGTTGGATTAACGCTGGAGGAATCTAGTGCGGCGCTTGTAATCGAGGTCTATACCTCCGAAGTTAAGTAGCAGGCCGATATCGATGCCGGTTGCGGTGAGGTAATTCACAAGCTGGACTTCATGAGCGACGGCAAGTTTCTCCACGGCTTTTTGTTCGACTATTAACTGGTCCTCCACCATTAGGTCAGCAAAATAATTGCCTACTTCCACTCCGGAATAAATGACTTTGATCTGTGCTTCTTTTGCATGAGCAATTCCAGCTTTCGTTAGTTCAACGCCCAGCGCATTCCTGTAAACAATTTCAAGAAATTCCGGTCCCAGAACACGATGCATCTGCATAGCGCATCCGATGACGCGACCTGCCAGATCATACTCTTGAGCCATAATCCAATTCTGTTTAATTCAGTTAATTCCGTCTAAAACTGCGCCAGAAACCGCACGTCATTTTCAATCAAATGACGAATGTCGGTGATGCTGTGGAGGATCATCGCGAGGCGGTCCAGCCCGAGACCGAAGGCGAACCCGGTTACTTCTGCGGGATCAAAGAGTTTGTCGCCGCGTTTGGATGAGACAGCTTCGAAGACGGCTGGATCGACCATGCCGCAGCCCGCGATTTCAATCCAGCGCGCGTCCCGGCCTTTCGCTTCCAGCTTGATGTCGATTTCAAAACTTGGCTCGGTGAACGGGAAGAAATGCGGGCGGAAGCGAATCTGAATCTGCGACCCGAAGATTTCCTGGAAGAAAAATTCCAGCGTGCCCTTGAGATTGGCGAGGCTCACATGGCGATTCACGTAGAGACCCTCAAGCTGGTTGAAAACACTGAGATGAGTGGCGTCGATTTCATCGCGTCGATAGGCCGCACCGGGGGCAATAATGCGCACGGGGAGCGCCTTGACGGTTTCCATGGTGCGGATTTGCACCGTGCTGGTGTGGGTGCGGAGCAGGCGTCCGTCTGGCAGATAGAACGTGTCTTTTTCGTTGCGCGCTGGATGATCAGCGGGCGTGTTGAGAGCGTCGAAGCAGTGCCACTCGGTTTCGATTTCCGGGCCTTCGGCAAGCGCGAAACCGATGCGGCGCAAAGTCTGCACCGCGCGGTCGCGCAGACGGGTGAGGGGATGCAGCGCACCAGCGGGCACCGGGCTTCCGGGCAAGGTGATGTCGATGCCTTTCACGGCCTCGGCATCTTTCACTGATTGAAGCGCGGCCTGCCTCTGCTCCACCCCTGCGGTTATCGCGTTACGCACTTCGTTAAGCCTGGCCCCTACAGCTGACTTTTGATCTGGCGGCACAGCTCTCATTCCAGCGGCCACGGCTGTGAGGCGGCTTTTTTTGCCCAGATAGCTCACGCGGAAATTTTCGAGTGAGGCTTCATCGTTGATGGAGGCGAGCGCAGTAAGCCCCTCGGACTGGATTTGATCAAGCTGGTTGAGCATGGGAAAAAGGATCTGCTTGAAGTATTCTGTTTTCAGTGTGTATCAATGAAAACAAAAAGCCGGAGCTTGCGGCCCCAGCTTTTCGGTTATTCGATGAACTGGCGTGTCCTTGCGGACGCATGGCGCTTATGCAGCGGCAGCGGACCTCTTCTTTTCCAGGGCTTGTTTCGCCTGTTGTATGAGCGTCAGGAACGCGGCCTCGTCCTTGATGGCGAGATCGGACATGATTTTGCGATCCATCTCAATGCCTGCGGCTTTCAAGCCCTCGGTGAAGCGGCTGTAAGTGAGGCCGTGCGGGCGAGTGGCGGCGTTGATGCGCAGGATCCACAGACGGCGGAACATGCGCTTGCGGTTTTTGCGGTCGCGATAGTTGTAAACCATCGCCTTGCGAACCGCGTCTTTGGCGTA
>JAYVZW010000399.1:0-3809 GCA_043783015.1 Verrucomicrobiota bacterium | reverse complement strand
CATCTTTGTTCCGATGGCACTTTCGCCTTGCGCCGGGCTGCAAACTCCGCACCCTTGCGCTCACATTTTATACCATGCAAAGCCTCTGGAACGACACTGAAGCCGCCACCTATGGAACCGATCCGCTGGGTCAGCGCGTTTACACGTCGCGCCTGCTCGGACGCAACCCGGAACTCGTGCTGCACGGCGGCGGCAACACTTCCGTAAAAGCGGATGAGAAAGACTTCTTTGGCGAAGCGGTGAGTCTTTGTTACGTGAAGGGATCAGGCTGGGATCTCGCAACCATTGAGCGCGAGGGCTTCTCGCCGGTGCGCATGAGCGCGCTGCTGAAAATGGCAGAACTGCCCGCGATGACGGATGCCGACATGGTGCTGCAGCAGCGCGCGGCGATGACGAATCCGAACGCGCCCGCCGCGAGTATTGAGGCTATTTTGCACGCGATCCTGCCGTTCAAATTTGTCGATCACTCGCACGCGAGTGCGATTGCGGCGCTAACTTGCAGCAAGAATGGTGAGCAGCGCGTGGAGGAATGCTTTGGCAAACGTGTGCTGGTGCTGCCTTATGTGATGCCGGGCTTTGTGCTGGCCAGGCAAGTGTATGACGTGCTCAAGACGCGCGACCTGCGCAAGGAAGGCATCGAGGGCATTGTGCTTCTGAAACACGGCCTGTTCACCTTCGCTGATGACGCGAAGGGGAGTTACGAAAAGCACATCGAGCTGGTGACGATGGCGGAGGAGTATCTTACGAGGCTTTCTTCATCAAGGAACAACGACACTCCTGTCGTTGCATCTGGTTCCACGACGACAGGAGTGTCGTCGCTCCTTGCTCTCGCGCACATTCGCAAAGCCGTCAGCGCGAAGCGTGGCTTCCCGCAAATCGCGCGCTTACTCGATGCGCCGGATCAGATTGCCTATGCTGACATCGGTGATGCTGCAGTGCGGGGTCCGCTGACGCCCGACCACAGCATCCGCACCAAGCGCGTGCCTGCGGTCATCGGTGAAGACATCGAAGCCGGTGTGCAGAAATTCTCCGCCGACTACGCCGCTTACTTCAAACGTCACGCCCAGGCCGAAACCATGCTTGATCCCGCGCCGCGTTTCGCCTTATGGAAAAAAAATGGCATCGTATGCTTTGGCGACACGGTGAAGGACGCGAATATTGTCGCCGACATCGCCACCCACACGGCGAAGACTGTGACTCTCGGGGAAGCAACCGGCGGATGGGCGCCACTGAGTGAGCAGGACATCTTTGCCATCGAGTATTGGGAACTGGAGCAGGCCAAACTGCGCAAAGGTCCATCGCGCAAAGTGCATCAGGGCAAGGTCGCGCTGGTCACGGGCTGCGCGGCAGGCATCGGCTTCGCCATCGCAGAGTCGCTCGCCGAACAGGGTGCGCAGGTTATCGGGCTCGACATTGACAAGGAAATTCCCGGGATCATGAAGAAGATCGGGGCCGTGGGCTTCGTGGTGAACCTCACTGATGACCAGCCAGTGACGGATGCGATCAACTACGCCGTGCGCGAGTTCGGTGGCATCGACATCGTCGTATCCAACGCGGGCATCTTTCCGAAGAATGATCATCTCGATATGATGGCGCAGACCGACTGGGACCGAACCATTATGATCAATCTCACGAGTCATCAGAAGCTCATGAACAAGGTCATCCCGTTCGTGAAGCAAGGCATCGACGCCAGCATCATCTTTGTCGGCAGCCGTAATTTCAAAGCTCCCGGCCCCGGCGCATCAGCCTATTCATGCAGCAAGGCCGCGCTCACGCAGCTCTGCCGCGTGGCCGCAATGGAACTCGCGCCGCACAAAGTGCGCGTGAATATCGTGCATCCCGATGCCGTGTTCGACACCAAGCTCTGGACGCCCGAGGCTTTGCAGAAGAGCGCTGCGCGTTACGGCATGACAGTCGAGGAATACAAGACCAAAAATCTGATGAAAGTGGAGATCAAATCCAAGGACATCGGCAACATGGTCGCTGCGATGGCGTCGCCGCTCTTCAGCAAAGTCACCGGCGCGCAGATTCCGGTGGATGGCGGGAATGACCGGGTGATCTGATTACTGCGCTGCAACTCAACGTGGGCTCCGGCCTTCATACCGGTCATAGAATCATCTCTGAAATGCTCTCACCGGAAGAAAAGCGTCTCCTAGCCGGAATTCTGGCCCTGTTGCTTCTTGGAGCCACAATCAAAAGCCTGCGCCAGCACGTCAGCGTGGATCAGGCTGCGAAGGTGGAACTTCCGAGCGTGGATAAATCATCCAAATCTCGCGCGAAAAATTCGCGCTCTAACTGAATCAAAATCTCAAAGTTTATCCTTCGTGCCTTCCTGCGAGCTTGGTGCAGGAATCGGAATGGGCGGAGCAACAGGTGGATTGAGAACTTCAGGGCCGGGTGTCGGCTTTACTTCAACCGTAGGCGGGACTTGCAGATTTCCGGGCAGGACTTCCATGATTTTCTTTTTCAATTCGGCATCGGGGTCGTTGGACAATGGAGACTCGGACTTGGGCGCTGGTGGCGGGCCGTCCACTTCTTGCATGGGGAGTCCGGCAGCCATGAGTTCCAGGCGTTGCGTCACAGAGTCGTAAAACACCGTCATGTTGCTGGGGTATTTCTGGGGGAGGGACTCAAAGAGTTTCTTCGCATCGTCAATTTTTCCTTCCTTCCAGAGAAGATCGCCCAACTGGATTTGCGCGGCGGCGGCCACGTCAGATTGCGGGTAGTTTTTCAGAAGCGTGTCGCACGTCTGGCGCGCGGCATCATTTTCACCCAAGGCGGCTTGTTTCGAAGCCAGGGCCAGAAGTGTATGTGCCTGAAGTGAATGTGAATTATAATTTTTCACGAACTCCTGGAGCGCAGCGATGGAAGATTCTTTCTTGCCCTGATCCCAGAGCAAACCGGCTTTCATCAGCAAGGCATTTCCTGCGGCGCGACTGCCGGAGTATTTCTGAATGACGAAATCACAATCCTCCACATTGGTCGCCGAAGTGAACCTTTCAGATGCTTCCAGTTCTGTCTGGTGGATGAAGTAGCGCTTCACTCCCAAAGCCAGCAGGGCGATGGCAAGAAGCACCAAGCCGAGCATGATGGTCTTGAAGTTCCTGTCCAGAAACTGTTCGATTTTGCTCTCGTTGGGCTGCGCCGCAACAGGTGCGGTGGCGGGAAGGGTGTCGGACATATGTGATTTTTTTATGTGATCAGGCTCCAACTTTGGCGCGAGCTTCATCGGCCAGCGCGGTGGAAAGATAACGCTCACCTGTGGAGCAGGCGATGGTGACGATGGTCTTGCCCTTGTTCTCGGGGCGGGCGGCAATTTGCAAGGCGGCCACCACATTGGCTCCCGTGCTGATGCCGACGAGAATGCCTTCTTCTTTGGCAAGTCTGCGGGCCATGGCAAAGGCGTCATCGTTGGAGACTTTTATGCACTCGATGATCTGGGCTTCGCCCTTGGCATTTTTCAAATGCAGATTCTTCGGCACGAAACCCGCGCCAGTTCCTTGGATTTTGTGCGGACCCGGCTGCACGGGTTCTCCAGCAAGGGTCTGGGTGATGACGGGTGATGCCTCAGGCTCCACGGCGATGGCCTGGAAGCTGGGTTTGCGGGCCTTGATAACTTCCACGCAACCGGTGATGGTGCCGCCGGTGCCGACCGCTGAAACGACGAAGTCCACCTTGCCGTCAGTGTCTTCCCAGATTTCTTCGGCAGTAGTTGTCCGATGAATTTCTGGATTGGCTGGGTTCTCGAACTGCTGCGGCATCCACGCACCGGGTGTGTTTTTGACGATCTCTTCGGCCTTGGCGATGGC
>JAYVZW010000398.1:0-11449 GCA_043783015.1 Verrucomicrobiota bacterium | reverse complement strand
TCACGGTGCGCCCTCCCCGGCTCGGCGGCAATGAACGGCGCGGGGTGTTCGCCACACGCTCGCCGTTTCGCCCGAACCGCCTGGCACTAAGCGTGGTGAAACTGGAGCGCGTGGAACTGGAGGGCAACCATGCGCCGCGCCTGTTCGTCTCCGGCGTCGATCTCGTCGATGACACGCCGGTTCTCGACATCAAGCCCTACATTCGTTATGCGGATTCCGTCCCTGATGCCGCCAGTGGATTTGCGCATGAAGCACCGCAAAGAATGCCGGTGCGCTGGGACTGCAGCAGTCATGCGCCCGATGATGTGCGTGCGATCATCGACCAGTCGCTCGCGCTGCAGCCGCAGCCCGCGTATCACGATGACATCGCCCGCGAGTATGCGACAGAAATCGCCGGGTGGCGGGTGAGATGGAGTATGACGGAAGACGGTGCCAGCGTGAAGTTGTGTGAATTTCTCCATCTCTCTGATATTTGTAGCTTGCGGTAAATCCCGTCAAAAGTAGGATCGCGTTGCTACTCTCAAATTTATCATCCTATGAAAACCCTCTCCACATTTGCCGTCGCATGGCTGCTGGTCAGCGCCCGGATTCTCAATGCAGAAGTAACTGCTGAGGTCTGGTCTTATACCGGCACCGACATTTACCCCAGCGCCATCATTGCCACTGCAACGGTGGACTGGCATGCCGGCGAGGAAGAAAAATCGAAGGATAAAAAGAAGAAAAAGGCGGATGACGAGCCGGAGGAAATTCCGATCCTTGGTGACAAAAACGGCTGGATCGGCGCGCGCTTGCTGGATGTGCCCAAGGGCGCGAAGATCAAAGTCGAGGTCATCGGCGAGGGCTGGCTCAAAAGCTCCAGGACCGAGGTCACGGTCAAGGACGGGACGGATGAAATCATCGTGATACCGAAGAACATTTTTGATTACGACGCCCTGCATCTTATAAAACAGCAAAAGCCAGCGAACCTCTGCGTCAAAATTAACGTCAACGGCAAGGACTTGCCCGATCAAAACGAAGTCGTCACCCTGCGCAGCATCAACGAATGCCCGTTCGCCATCATCTTTGGCGAAGGCGATGACGCCACGGCGGACGACCTCTCATGGATGTTCGCCGCCTATGTAAACGAGAATCATCCGTGGATCGATGAAATACTTAAAGAAGCGCTTGATGCGAAGCTGGTGGATTCCTTCGACGGATATCAAAGCGGCGACCCGAAAAAAGTGCTCGCCCAAGTCTATGCCATCTGGCACGTCCTGCAACGCCACGGCATGAAATACAGCGACATCACGAACACGCCCAAGAGCAAGTTTGCGTTGGCGCAGACCGTGCGCTTTCTGGATGACAGCATCAAAAACGCCCAGGCCAACTGCGTGGATGGCAGCGTGATTTTCGCCTCTATCCTGACGAAAATCAGCATCAATTGCGGACTCGTGCTCGCGCCCGGGCACTGCTTTGTCTGCTTTGATCTTGATCCTGCGGGCGAGCTTGATGTCACCGCCTCCGATGACGATCGCACCGTGCTCGGACTGGAAACGACCATGCTCGGCGCGGACAATCTCAAGCCGCTTTCAGAATTAAAAAAACTTCCTGGAAAAATCCAGGGCAAGGTGGCGCAAAAAGAGGGGGAAGCGAGCGCGACCACCTTTGGCAACGCATTGGAAGTGGCCTCCGAAGTGCTCTCCAGTCACAGCGATGAGTTCGATGAAGACGGCTCGGACTACAGCATCATCCCCATCTCGGACGCGCGGGAGCTTGGCATCATGCCCATCGCATCGGGCACGAATAAAAAGTAAGGCGGGAGGTTTACCGTTTAGATTTTTTTGCTTATCGGGAGAAGGTGCCCAGCAAGATATTCGTCGGAAAAAAGAAGGCCAGGGAACCGCGACAAGGCAAGACCGGGGACCGTTGCTTCCTTCCGGACCTGGCGGGATTGGCCGGCTCAACATTCACGGCCCCTGACCAATGTGAGAATGCACTTCCGACAAAAATTGGCAACCAGTAAAAGTGACGGAGGCAGGCACGTGAGCGCAGAAGCGGCATATTTTTTGGAAAAAGGCCCGTTAAACAGGGGTTCACAGCACTTTTAGGTTGAGTTTACAAAACAAATCCGATATTTAATGTTACACTTCTCTTTTATTTAGCCAGCCTCCCCAACCATGCTTTGGAAAATTTTATCAGCCCTGTCAGCCATCTGCCTCGCAGTCGGTGTATGGTTCAGTTATCAAAACAAGAGCGTCCTTGAAGAAGAGCGCCGTCTCAAAGAGCGTTCCGATCAAAACCTCAAAGCTGTCAGAGACAATCAGGCCAAGAAGACGAAGGCCAAGGGCGAGGAAACCAAGAAGCTGGATGAATACACTAAACAGCGTGATGACCGCAGGGTGGAAGTCGCCAAGGTAAACTCAGACATCGCGGACAAGCAGAAGGAAACCGAGGAACTGAAAAAGACCCTTGATGAGGCGCAGAAACAGTTGGCTAAAATCAATGAACAAATCGCCAAGGCTGGCGATTTGAAGAAGCTCATCGCAAAGTTGGACGACCTGAACAAACAGCTCAAGGATTCTGAGGCCGCCATTGCCAATCAGCAGCAGCAGAAGGCGATCGTCGAAGAAAAACTGGCCGCGACCAACGCCCAGGTCAAAAAACTGCAAGAAGTCGATAGCCGGCAGAGACGCGGCCAGATTGAACCCGGACTGACCGCTCGCGTATCACAGACATTCCAAGGCTACGGCTTCGTGGTGCTCAACAAAGGGAATTCCTCCGGAGTCTATGCCAACAACATGCTTGATGTAAAACGCGGCAAGACTGTTGTCGCCAAGCTCAGGGTGCGTGATGTGGAGCAGACCCAGGCTGTGGCCGATCTCGTGCCCGGCTCCCTCGCCAGCGGGGAATCCATTCAGGCCGGTGATCTCGTCGTAGCCGCGCCACAAGCTCCAGATCCTGTGGCTCCGGGCGCCCCACCTGCAGCACCACCAGCCACACCGCAAGCACCTGCACCTGCACCTGCCACACCGCCTGCGATGGAAGGTGGTAGCGCACCAGCGCCTGGTGTTACCCCCGATCCGTTCGCCCCTGCACCAGGAGGAGCAGAAAAGCCCGCCACTGCCGATCCCTTCGCTCCGGCCCCGCAGTAACCGAGACCCAGTCGCGCCCATTTAAATCCGATATTTTTTACTTCCCATGACAAAAGTCCTCTTTCTGCTCAGCGCTGTGGTGATGGCAGTTGCCTGCTTCTTCAGCTATCAAAACCGGGCCACTTTCGTCGAGACGCGCCTTGCAAAAAACACCAACAACGATAGCCTCACAAAGGAGTTTAAGGCCCTCAGTGTGATGAGGGGCGATCTGGATGCCGTTGGCGACCAGCGCGTAGCTATGAAAGGCGAAGCCGATCAGGAGGAAGAGCGGCTGCAACAGAGCAAGATCAAATTCAAAAACGCCCAGTCTGAAAACGAGCTCACCTCAGCTGATCTGGCCAAAACGCAGACAGACATCAAAGACCTCAAAAGCAAAATCCCCGAGTTCCCCCCAGGTGTCACTCTGGAAACTGCCTCGGAGGGCATCGCCAACCTGAAAACGAACATTGCCAGCAACGAACAAAAGGCCAGCAACCTGAAAGACGAGACCACCGCCCGGGAGAAAGACCTGAAGAAGTCCACGTCTGATCAGGACGAGGTCATCAAGCGGCTTGATGAAAGAAAAAAAATGTTCCAGCGCAACTCGCTTGTTTCCACAATCGTCGCCGTGAACAACGACTGGGGTTTCGTGGTCATTGACAGCGGGCGCAATCAGGGAATCACCTCGGACACCCGGCTTCTCATCACCCGTGGCAACCAGACCGTTTGCAAGCTCAGCATTGTCTCCGTGGAAAACAACAAGACCGTGGCCAATATCATTCAGAAAACCATGCGCAAGGGCGTTGTAGTCGCCCCCGGTGACAAGGTCATTCTGGAAAGCCTTTACCAATAAATTTTTCTCCGCCATCACTTCAAGTCTCTCTCAGCCCCCCCCCATGAAGCGCATCGTTCTGACCATTCTATCAATGACCTGTGGAATCGCCATGCTGCTCACTGCAGGTTGCGCTAGTGGCGATGATAGGAATCCTGCCGTTGTTCCGCCCTCCGATGATATCACTGGACTGCCATGGAACCGCCCCTTGCCTGGAGAAGCCGGCCAACGATTTGGCGGATTTCCTCAGTCGCATTAGCGGCCACAGTGCCGACTCCACGGCATTCATGGGGTGCCAAATCGAGGTCTTAACAGATACAGATGTGTCTTCGTGGACACCAAGAATCGGCTAAAAAGGTCGCGATTTTTCCTGAACGCCCGCTGGCGAGCATTGTCTTACCTTGCAGTGCCGCAGTGCGCTCTGCGGCAAGTTGAATTTTTACCCTCCCCACTTCACCATGAAAGCTCGCAGAATGCATGGCAGTTCGAGTTCTCCTTTGGAGAAGGAGGTGATGCGACTTCATGCCGTAGGAAAAACGGCCGACATTATAGCTATCCGTTTGGGATTGAAAATGTCCCGTGTGATCGCCATCACGAAAAAGCCGTAATTTTTTGTCGGGCCTGTTAAACAAGAAAGGAGAATCCAATTATGAACGCTTACGAGCAAATTATCTACAAGCATAAACCCTGCGTTGTTCTCGATGCAAAGTTGGAAGGATACAGTCTGGAGGATGATCAAGTCCTTCTTCAGGAGAAATCCTCCCAGTTTATTGGTGCGGGACCCATGAGGCATCTGGTCCACTATCAAGACCTTGGTCGGGAGCCGGAAGGAATGGAATTGCGTTATAATCCGCGCTGAACCGCACGGTGTCCACGCTTCAGCGTGTGACATCTGGCACGCAGTTCCAGTTGCATAGCGGCGCAATTCATTCATTCGTCAGGGATGAGCAAGGTAAACCTCGGCCTCATACAGACCCACGCGACCGATGACAAGGCGGACAACCTCCGCCGCAATCTCGCGCTTGTGCGCGAAGCCGCGAAGCGTGGAGCGCAAATTATCTGCCTCCAAGAACTTTTCCTGACGCCGTATTTCTGCAAACGAGAGGATACCGCGTTGTTCGATCTCGCGGAGCCGGTGCCGGGCGACACCACTAAAATCTTTGGCGACCTCGCGTGTGAACTCGGCGTGGTCATCATCACGTCGCTCTTTGAAAAACGTGCGCCCGGCTTGTATCACAACACCGCCGCCATCCTTGATGCAGACGGCGCCTTCCTCGGGAAATATCGCAAGATGCACATCCCCGAGGATCCTGGCTTCAATGAGAAATTCTACTTCACACCCGGCGATCTCGGCTACCGCGTGTGGCAGACGAAGTTTGCGAAGCTCGGCGTGCTCATCTGCTGGGATCAATGGTATCCCGAGGCCGCGCGACTGACCGCGATGCAGGGCGCGGAGATTCTTTTTTACCCAACCGCCATCGGCTGGCTGAAGAGCGAGAAAGCCGAACTTGGCCAAGCCCAACACTGCGCATGGGAAACCGTGCAGCGCGGACATGCGGTCGCGAACGGTTGCTACGTTGCCGCGGTGAACCGGGTCGGCATTGAAGAAGAAAGTGAGTTCTGGGGTCAGAGCTTCGTCGCGAACCCTTATGGCGAAATCGTTGCCAAAGGTTCCGCAAGTGATGAAGAAGTGATGATCGTGCCGTGTGACTTGAAAGCCCTCGAAGATTTCCGACGCATCTGGCCATTCTTTCGCGACCGGCGGATCGATTCGTATCAAAGCATCACGCAACGCTGGAGCGATGAGTAACGAAGACCCCGAATGGCAGATGCCTGCCGAATGGTCGCCGCAGGAAGCGATGTGGCTCTCCTGGCCGTGCAATCGCGACAGTGCACCGGAAACGCATGAGGCGTTGCAGGCAAAGTTTGGCGAGATCGCCGCCACCATCTCGCGCTTCGAGACCGTGCGCATTAACGCCGAGGGCGCATGGCATCAGCGCATCCAGCAAAGCATCATTGCGCAACGCGGCGACATGAAACGCGTGGAATTATTTGATCATCCGACAAACGATGTGTGGTGCCGCGACCACGGACCGATCTTTGTCAAGCATCGCGACACCGGCGCGCTGGCATTGACCGATTGGCAATTCAACGCCTGGGGCGGCAAGTTCCCGCCGTGGGATATGGATAATCAAATTCCACAGCGCATTGCCGACGCGCTGAAGTTGCCGCGCATTGAATCCGAAATGATCTTTGAAGGCGGCTCCATCGAGGTGAACGGCAACGGTGTGCTGCTCACCACCGAGGCCGTATTGTTAAACAAAAATCGCAATCCTGACTGGTCTCGGGCGGAAATTGAAGAGGAAATCAAACGGCTGCTGGGCGTGCAGTCCATCTTCTGGCTCGGTCAGGGCATCGAAGGCGATGACACCGACGGCCACATTGACGACATCACGCGCTTCATCCGCGAAGATGTTGTTTTGACGATGGTGGAAAAGCGCGACAGTGATCCCAATTACCGCACTTTGGAGGCGAATCGCGAACGACTCGCAGATCTCCGCACGCTAAATGGAGGCAGTGTAGAAGTGCTCACGCTCGAAATGCCGGAACCACTTCGACCCCGCGGCAACTGGCGGCTTGAGCGCCTGCCTGCCAGTTACGGAAATTTCCTCATCATCAATGGCGCAGTGCTGGTGCCCATTTTCGATCAAGGGCGGCGCGACAAAAATGCGCTCGGCTTTATCGGCGAATGTTTTCCGGGTTGTGAGATCATCGGCATCGAGGCCAGCGATCTCGTCTTTGAAGGCGGCGCGATTCATTGCATTAGCCAGCAACAGCCGCTATCTGGTAAAACTAATTCATAAAAAATCATGGGCGCACAATGGAAACAGAAATGGAGGGAGCTTGCCGC
The DNA here is from genome assembly GCA_043783015.1 of Verrucomicrobiota bacterium. Lineage (GTDB taxonomy): Bacteria > Verrucomicrobiota > Verrucomicrobiia > Verrucomicrobiales > Verrucomicrobiaceae > VFKE01. Next base: position 4,596 of record JAYVZW010000398.1, on the reverse strand, counting down.
AGATCAAAAAGGAAAAATCGTCGGCAAGATCGTCCGTGAAATTCAGGTCGCGTGCAAACTCGGAGGGGCAAACCCTGAGTTTAATGCACGGCTCTCGGCAGCCATTGCCGTGGCGAAAAAACAGAGCGTAACCCGCGACACCATTGATCGGGCGCTGGCCAAAGGAGCGGGCACCGGCCCGGACGCAGTGCAATATCACACCGTCGTGTTCGAGGGTTTCACCCCGCATCGCGTGCCAGTGATGGTTGACTGCCTCACCGACAACAACAACCGCACAGCATCAGAAATAAAGATGCTCTTCAAAGCAGGCAACCTCGGCACACCCGGCTCCGTCGCCTGGATGTTCGATCATGTCGGCTTGATCGAAGCCCATCATCCTGATAAATCGCTCGATCTCGAAACTGCGGCGTTGGAAGCGGATGCGGACAATGTGGAGCCGATGGAACTCGACGAAGAAGAAGGCGCGCATCACATCGGCGCACGATTTTTCTGTGACAAAACCAAGCTCGATACCGTGACGAAAGCTCTCAAAACGGCAGGATGGGTCGTAACACTTTCCGAACTCGGCCACCACGCCAAGGAATTCCCCGAGTTGGGTGAAGCCCAACACGAGGAAGTCACCAAGTTCCTCCAGGCGCTTGATGAGAACGCGGACGTGCACCGGGTTTATGCCGCAGTGAAGTGACGGGCACGAGTGCCCGCGCTCCGTTCATATCTCAGCAGCAGGTTCCGTGTCGGCTTCATCGCGCTGCACGGCAGATGCCCCGCGCGTGGGATTGCGCAGGCCAGTTGCAAGCAGGAGGGTGACGACCATGAGCAAGGCTGCGACCCAAAATGGCGTGCGGCCATATTGCGCTACCGCGCCGCTCTTGTCGAAGCCCAGCAGCCAGCCGCCAAGAATGGGGCCAAGCCCGCGACCGAGGCTCGCAGCGGCTTGCAGCAGACCCATCGCGCGGCCTTGCCACGAGGCTTCGACGCTGCGGGAGGCGAGGCCATTGAGGGTGGGTTGCACGAGGCTGTTGCCAATGGCGATGAGGCAGCTCACGGCGAGCAGCGATCCCATGCCGCCAACGAGCGGCAGCAATACGAAACTCAATAAAAGAAACACCATGCCGGCACGCGACATTTTAACCTCGCCATATTTAGGCAACAAGCGGCGGATCACGCCACCTTGCATCAGAACGCCCACGAATCCGATCGCGGCCATGATGTATCCGACGTGCTGGGCATCAAGCGCAAAACGTTTCTCGGCGAACAATGAAAACACGGCAGTCATGATCGAGAACGCTGCGAGACAGAAGAAGTAAGACGCGGAGACCGTGATGAACACCGGGCCGTCCGCGTGGTTCAGCAGTTCGGAGAGCGGCTGCTCGGTGTGCGCTGCCGTGCGCTTGTCGGCGGTGAGGCTTTCGGGGAGAGAAGTATAAACCAGGATGGCATTGATGACGCAGAGCACTGCTACGAAATAGAAAGGAAGATGCGGAGAGTATTTGGCGAGAATGCCGCCCACCGCCGGGCCGATGATAAAGCCCAATCCAAAGGCCGCGCCGATCATGCCCATCGCTTTCGAACGTTCTTCGGGCTTCGTGATGTCTGCGATGTAAGCTTGCGCGGTGGCCACGTTGCCGCCGCTGGCACCGTCGATGATGCGCGCGATAAAAAGCCACATCAGGGAGTTCGCCCAGCCCATCACGAAATATCCAATGGCGGAACCGAGAATGCTGATGATGAGCACCGGCCTGCGCCCAAGCCGGTCGGAAAGCTTCCCCCATAGAGGCGAAGCCAGAAATACCATGAGTGAGAATACGCCGGTCAGAAGGCCGTTGGTGAACTCGCTCGCGCCAAACTTCTCCGCATACAATGGTAGCACCGGAATGCAAACACCGAAGCCGATGGTGCTCAGCAGGATGGTGAGAAAGATGAGGAAAAACTGGGTGCGTCGGTTCGCGGTCACGGTGCGCATTGTCCGCGACAGGGAGCACTCTGCAACCACATCTTGAACAACTGCGGCAACGCAAGCTCCCGCAACCGCAAATTAAGCAAAGCAATTGTCACGAGAGTGGCATGATTGCTGTTTGCTAATCAGACCGTCAAACCGAACATCTAAAAACATGACCCGACACCAGCAACTTCTTCAGTGGGTTGAACAAACCGCCGCGCTCACCCAGCCCGATCGCATTCAATGGTGCGATGGCAGTGATGCGGAATGGGACGCACTTACCAAGCTGCTGGTCAGCGCGGGAACCTTCCGCCATTTGAATCCGGAAAAACGTCCCAACAGCTTTCTTGCGTGGAGCGATCCCAATGATGTGGCCCGCGTGGAGGATCGCACTTACATCTGCTCAAATCGGAAGGCGGACGCTGGCCCGACGAACAACTGGATGGAACCTAATGAAATGAAAGCCACGCTGAAAGGCGTCTTCCAAGGCTCCATGCGCGGACGCACCATGTATGTCGTGCCATTCTGCATGGGACCTCTCAACTCCAAGTTCAGTGTCATCGGTGTGCAACTCACGGACTCACCCTATGTCGTCGTGAACATGAAAATCATGACGCGCATGGGCGCTGCGGTGCTGGATGAGCTGGGAGATGAAGGCGTATATGTTCCGTGTTTGCACAGCGTCGGCAAACCGCTGGCACCGGGCGAGAAAGATGTGCCGTGGCCCTGCAGTGATACCAAATACATCGTCCATTTCCCGGATGACCGCAGCATTATGAGCTACGGCAGCGGCTACGGCGGCAATGCTTTGTTGGGAAAGAAATGCCTGGCGTTGCGCATCGCCAGTGCCATGGGGCGCGATCAAGGCTGGATGGCGGAACACATGCTTATCACTGGCGTGGAATCTCCCTCAGGCGAGAAAACTTATGTCGCTGCGGCATTCCCAAGCGCCTGTGGCAAAACTAATTTTGCCATGCTCGTGCCGCCCAAGCCTACCTATGATGGCTGGAAAGTTACCACCGTGGGCGATGACATTGCGTGGTTGCGCGTCGGCGATGACGGCAAACTGCACGCGATCAATCCCGAGGCCGGATACTTCGGCGTCGCGCCCGGCACCTCATGGCAAAGCAATCCGAACGCGATGGCTTCGATTCACGCGAACACCATTTTCACCAATGTCGCGCTCACCGATGACGGCGATGTGTGGTGGGAAGGTTTGAGCGATCCGCCCGCGCATCTGATTGACTGGACGGGTCAGGATTGGACGCCTGATTGCGGACGCAAAGCTGCCCACGCGAACTCCCGCTTCACCGCGCCCGCGAAACAATGCCCGACCATTGATCCCGACTGGGAAAAACCGGAAGGGGTGCCTATTGACGCCATTATTTTTGGTGGTCGCCGTGCGACCACGATGCCGCTCGTCTTTCAGGCCTTCAACTGGGCGCATGGAGTTTTCCTGGGCGCGACAATGGGCAGCGAGATGACCGCCGCCGCCGCCGGCACCATCGGCCAGGTGCGCCGCGATCCCATGGCCATGCTGCCGTTCTGCGGCTATAACATGGGCGATTACTTCAAGCACTGGCTGCTCATGCGCCGCCACATCAAGGAGGTGCCTCGCATCTTCCATGTGAACTGGTTCCGCAAGGACAAAGACGAAAAGTTCCTCTGGCCGGGCTTTGGCGAAAACATGCGCGTGCTGGAATGGATTGTGAATCGCTGCCGGGGTCGCGGCCAGGGGCACGAGACGCAGATTGGTTGGATGCCGCGTTTTGATGAAGTGAATCTCGATGGCCTTGGAATGAAGCGCGAACACTTCGATGCGCTCATGCAAGTTGATCTCAAGGAATTTCGTCAGGATCTTCTGAACGCCGGCGAGCTTTATCTCGATCTCTACGACTCCATGCCTAAGGAGCTGATCTATCAACGCGAATTGCTCGCGGGAAGATTTTAACTCCGCTCGCCCGGCTGGAAACTCCACGCGATGAAGCGTGTCTGCTTATGACCTCGGGACATTTTTACAATGTTGACCCGCTTGGCACCGACCGTGTGAAATATGCGGCGGAGAACTGGAAGGTGGGAGCTTTTGGAGACGAGGCTGGTAAACCAATTGCTCAGTTGAGGCATTTGCGCGCTCTCATAAATCATGCGCCGGATGAAGGCCAGTTCGCCTCCTGCACAACAGAGTTCTGTGGGATGCCCGGCAAAATTTCTGGTGTTGTCCATGGACTTACTGCCGCTGAGCCGGGATATTTTTTGCCGTGAGGCAGCGATTACTTCTGACATGGAGGCGTGGAACGGAGGATTGCACATGGTCAGATGAAACGTCTCTCCGTTTTTGATTACTCCAGTGAGACTCTGCCGCGCAGATGGTTGCAGGCGAAGCTCAATGTTTTTAGACAGCAGTGGATGGGCCTCGGCGATCCGACGGCAATTTTTCAGCGCGACGGCGTCTATGTCAGTGCCGACAAATCGCCAGCCATATTCGATGACGCCGATGATGGGATAAATGGCACTGGCCCCCACGCCAATGTCCAGCACGCGAATTTCTTTCCCGCGCGGTATATCTCCGCCGTCGGCCAGCAGGTCCGCAAGGCAATGGACATAGTCGGCTCGTCCGGGAATCGGTGGGCAGAGATAACCTTCAGGCAGGTCCCATT
>JAYVZW010000397.1:0-3841 GCA_043783015.1 Verrucomicrobiota bacterium | reverse complement strand
CCACAGCAGACGCGGCAAGGAAAAATCCCTTTCTCCGATAATGTCCGGTGCTTACAAAAATGAAGACGCATTCCGCAGCGACATACCCAAGCTTTGCGCGTGTCAGCGAGCGCCATTCTGCGCTTACGCCGGGATGGAAGCGGGTCGCGTCGTAGGAGTTGGGCAGCACGCGGATGCTCGCGTTGATCCCGGGTGCAACTTCACGCAAATCATCTGCAACGGCGTGCGATACAGCCACAATGGTGCGCGCTGTGGTTTTTCGCATGAAACGCGAAGCCAGCCAGCGACCGAGGACACCCGTGGTGGATTCATAGATATCACGCAAGGAATGAACTCCAAGGTCATGCTGGCGGCGCTGCCAGTCCCAAGGCGAGAAGTGAACGTGGCAGACATCACATTTTGGCAGATACCACGCAATCGTGTAGGTCACATCAGGACGCGATTTCTTGCGAACATCGTATCGCCACCAGCGCCGCAGCCTGGCCCAGAAAGTAAATGCAAACGGTGCCAGCCCCCGCATCCGTCCGATTCGCGGGAGGCGCACGATGCGCGCAGCCACGACATTGGCATCACAATCCCAGCACCAGAGTTCTATTTCGAAGCCCGCCGCGCGCAATTGCGGCAGCGCGTGCACCACGCCCTTCATGGACGGGCTGGTGCTGCTCACATTGGGATCGACGATAAGGAGCTTCACGATTTTTTACGAAAGGTCATGAGAAGACCGTAGGGTGTTCCGTCCCGGCGCTGCGCATAGTTGAGATGATTTTCTGCATCCACCCACGCGAGCGGCAGCCATTTGCCCCGGAGTGGCAGCCGGAAGGCGCGCACCATGCGGTTCGTAGTGCGCCGCGTGAGAAACCAGTCAGACCCGAGCGGCTCCAAACCAAACGGCGCAAACAACGCGCTGAGTTCCTCCACGGTGTAGCCCTCGCGCTTATGATCATCGGTCGGGAAAGGCTCCGGTGGAGTCGGCACGGTAATAACGGCATGGCCGCCCGGTTTGAGAATGCGTGAGAGTTCGGCGGCGGCCTTCTCATGTTCGGTGATGTGCTCCAGCACCTGAGTGCAAAGCACCGTGTCAGCCGAAGCATCTTCCAACGGCACTTCAAGCAATGATCCACGAATGAGCCTCGTGCCTAACTCGCGGCCAAGGTTGTTCTCCATTGTAACGAAGTTGTGCGCGTCGTATTCCAATGCAGTCACCCGCTTGCAATAACCGCCCACGAGCGCTCGCCGCGCAAACTCGCCCGAGCCCGCGCCGCCATCAAAAAGCAAGTCGCAATTTCCGATCCGGCGAAAGGCATCCTCGATCCGCGGCCACTCCACGCGATAGCGAATGGTGTTGGAAGTGAAGAACAGCCGACGGTAAACGGATCGCAAGCCCATGAGGAAATCAAAATAGAGAGACCGTCATGTTGCGGTCTGCTTGCGCTGGCCGAAGCGGCTGCAGCCGGGAGTGCGTCCGGCAAGCGTTTCTAAATCGCCCTCAGAAGAGCGGAACGGAGCGGGCGTGATTTTCATTGGCGGCTCAAAATTTAGGATAACCGTGCCAGCGAACAGCCAGAAGAACCCATTGACCGGAAAGACAGTGAGGACGTTGCCGCTGAGAACGGATAGCACGAGCACAGAGGCAACCTGCCCAAGCGCCATAGCCGTAAATTTTGCTGCGTTGCGATCTTCGAGTCGAAAAAGCTTGCGATGCCAGACCGTGAGGACCCGTGAGAGCGCTGCCAGCAAGACAAGAAGCGGGACTGCGCCGAACCGGAGCAGTGCTGCACTGACTAGATCGTGATGGTAGAGATTCGTCGGCAGGTCTGCCCAGTTTCCATTCCATTTACCGAAGAGCGAGTAGGCCTCCGGATTTCGTAATACGTGGGCGAATCCATACAGGCGGTCGGAATATGTGCCCACGACCGCGAGCTGGCCGGCAAATGAGTCTTGCTTAACGCGGGTGGCCGTCCAGTCCATCGCCTCGTCAAGATGATTGAGCAGCCATGGTGATACAGCGACGAGGATGAGAAAAGATCCCGCACCCGCAAGATAGAGAGCTGTGGTGCGCGACTTTTTCAAAAAGCACCAGCATGTCACCAGGCCCAATACGACAACGATCACGGCCGACCGTCCGGTTGATGCAATGAGCGCGCCGGCATAACAGACGGTCATCAATGTAGCAGTGACCGTATTGAGCCACCTTTGGCGTTCGCGCGGTGCAGGCTTCGGCAGGCGCGAGAGAGACAAGGCCGTCACGATCATCATCGCACTCAATGTTGCGAGGGCCGTGGGACTGTTAAGAGTCGAGAAGGCACGGACCCGATCGGTAAAGAGTTGTTTGATCTCAATGCTTAATCCCGTGCGCAGGTAGGCCACCTCAAAGGGTTGAAAGCCCCATTTCTGCTGGACGATGCCATAGATGGCCACGGGAAGCATGACCCACAGGCTGAAACGCAGCACACGCAACACTTCTTCGCCACGGTTGAACATGACCGGCACCACGAAGAGCAGCAGGCTATACAGCCCGCCATTGATCATGCCTTGCATCCCTTCCTTTATAGAGCCACCCGCACCCTTTGCGCTCATAAATCCGGCAACCAGCATGATCATCAATCCAATGGCGAAGAGCCGCCAGTTCCGCATCCGAACCACAACGCTCCCAGTAAGTCCGCCCACCACCATGGAGATGGTGATCGCTGCGAAGATCATCGGCGGAATACCGAGGACATAATACAAGTCGTTCTGCTCGATGTTGCCGAACACAACCATCACGCGCTTCAGCAGGTCTGTGTAGCCACAGACGATAATCCAAAGATAAAACGCAGTGCGGGGAACAAGCAGCCCAAAAACTCCCCCGGCTATCAACAAATAAAAACATAGCTTTGCCAGCCCGTTGCCACTGCTCAGCAGGATGGAAAGAATGGCAAACAATCCAAGCACCGCACAGCAGGCGATGATAATAACGGTGATCGGTGAGTTTCGTGAGTTCATGAAATCATACGGACATTTTACTCAAGCGGCGCGCTCCCCGCAGCCCCCACCTCATCTATAGAGAACAGATCACAAGCGGCCGATATGACCCGCTCTGGTGTGAGCAAAGCCATGCAGAAAGGTTTTTCCAGACCGGGATGCTGTGTCCCTTCGCGGTTGCATACCGTTTGATAGCATGGGGCGCATGAGAGAGGGGCGGTCAGGACCATCGCCGAGTCATTCCGATATGGCCCCGTGCGTTCCGGCGATGTGGCACCGAACAGCCCGATGGTTGGAACTCCAAATCCCATCGCCATTTGATAAAGACCAGTGTCATTCCCGATCAATCCGCAACAATCCGCGATAATGCGCGCCGCCTCGCGAACGGTGCTCGCTCCGGCCTGAAGCAGCTTGTTCTCCGCGCCGTTGGGGATTTCATCCGCGGGAAAATCGTGCTTGGTTCCCACGAATACCGGCGTCCATCCTTTCTCGACAAGTCGCGCCGCAAGCGCCCGCCAATGCCCTGCGGGCCATCTTTTGACCAGGCCGAGAGGATTCGCGTGACTGGCACCCGGCACCAACGCCACACGTTGCATCTGGGGCACGGCTCGAGTTTTCCCAAGCAGAAAACGCACGTCATAGCTGAAGCCTCGATCTTTCGCGCCCGAGGCTGCGCACCAGAGATCAAGATACCATTGCGAGGTATGCCGTGAATTCTCCGCGAGGGAAACGGGAACAGTCATCGTTTTGTTTCCGGGCGACCAGAGCTTCCGACCTGCGGTGACAAATGTCGCCCGCACCGCAGCGGGCATGAACCTCAGAAGCGCGGCGCGGCGCCACTGCAAATCAAGATGCAAAAGCATGTCGAACGAACCGGCGT
>JAYVZW010000396.1:0-3847 GCA_043783015.1 Verrucomicrobiota bacterium | reverse complement strand
ATGCGAATATCAGCTAATGAAAAGAATGATGTCCGGCTGCGGCAAGCTCGGCATCAAAGCGTGTGAAGTCATCGCCAGGAACGCATGACCGAAGCTCCTAATTTTTCCGTGACAAAAACAACTTCATCGACTGCGCCACATAAAAACCGGCGAGTTTGGCAAAGCCTGGCTCATTGATGATTTGATCCAGTTGATCGCGTGCTTCCTCCGGAGTTCCTTTGCGTTGCGCAAGTTCCGCGCGGTAGAGTGCGCAGCGAAGCTGGTCTTCCGGCACTGTGTTCAAGGAGCGGGCGTGCTGATAGAAATCATCCGCCTGACCGAAATTTCCCTCAAGCGTGGACAGCATCCCGGCCAGTTCAAGTAACAGCGGTTTTTTCATTTCCTCCGCAAGGCGGACGATTTCCCGGTGAAATTTTTTTGTGTCATGCGGTAGAAAACGATGCGCCTGCTCCTGGTAAAGCGCGTAGTCTGCACCCGGCGACCCGCTCCCGGGCAGCGCGCGCTCCTTGCGAAATGGCTGGTAGAGAGGATCGCCGACCACCACGTTCATCCATGAGAGCACCGGAGTGCCGCTCCATGCGGCCTCGCCCAGCGTGAAGCCTTCAAGCAGCCGCGCATTCATCAGGTCAAAGTGCGTGGTCAGCGTGAGGTAGGGTTCCCAGACATTTCCCAAGACCGCTGCTGCGCCGTGGTCGAGCATCGGCCCGCACCAGTTGTCTGTTTTCGTGCGCAGGGTGGCGGCGCTGAATGAATGAAGATGACACGCGATGGCTCCCGGCTTGAACCTGAATCCCGGTGATCCCAGGGCGCCGCTGCATTGGTCGTTATACCAGCCGAAGTAAAGAATCGTGTCCGGCAGCGGCCAGTTGCTGCGCAGGATTTCCTTGTTCCGGTCGGCATAGACAGGAATGCCTGCATCGCGAAAAAGTTTCACGCTGTTTCCCAGCCAGCGCTCGCCCTCGAGAAATGCTCCGTCTTTGAGGGCAAAGTCCACCACCGCGCGCCCCCACAAGCCTTCCTTCTCGGCCTTCAACGTTTCATTGATCATGCGCTTGACGATGTCATCGGTCGCCGCATCGAGGCGTCCGATGAGAAGCTGGCCGCGTGCCTCATAGTGATCGGCAAATCGGCGGGTGGATTGGTAGTAGCGGTTTTCAATGCCGCCCTTGATAGGCCGCTGCATAAGTCCCAGCGCTGCCAGCTCGCTGTCCACGCTGGCCTCGTCGGTATCCATCACATTGGGCTTAGCCTCATGCGAGGCCCGGCTTACACGCAGCGGAATGCCGCGAATCAGCACCAGCACCCGCACGTTTTGGCTAACCACTTGCGGCCCCTGGCTGATCGGGCTGCCGTTTGGATCCAGCACATCGCGGGTCTCCACGACCCACCATTTCTTTTCGGTGAATTTTTTCAGCAAAGGTTCACGGATGGTTTTTTCAAAATCATCCCGGGTGATGGTTTCTTCCTTGGAGCACTCGATGCCCACCACGCGATCATCTGGGATTAGTCTCAGGCCGGCGTAATATTTCGCCAGTGCTTCCGAGCCTTCACATGCCGGATTGAAGACGACCACCGTTTCCTTGACCGGCTCCCATTCTCGCGCCGGAGTAGGGGCGGGCATCGCGGGTGGCGCTGCGGAAACCCGATGAACACCCGCCAGTAGTGAAAGTAACAGCAGCTTTCTCAACAGGGCCGTCAAGCCCTGTCGTCGCGTGATTCTCATTTGAGTATGAACATTCATCACCATGCAATCATGCATCATTCCAAGTCAGCCGGAGACCATCATAAGCGATCTTCACGCCATCCGGCAACTTCTGTTCCTCTCGTGCATGCATAATTTCGCACTGGATGTGTGTGAACCAGGTCTGTCGCGCGCCAACATTCCCGGCAAACGCCAGCGCCTCCGGGAAGTTCATATGCGTGGGGTGCGGTGAGTGCCGCAGGGCGTCCACAATGAGTGTGTCCACCCCGCTCAAGGCATCAATGGTTCCTGCAACCGCCTCCTTCATGTCGCTGATATACGCGCAAATTTTTCTGCCATGCCACATAAACAAAAACCCGATAGCTTCCACATTGCCATGTTTCACCGGGACGGGGATCACTTCCGTCTGCCCGATCTGAAACGGCCCGCTGATCGGCCGGGCCTCCGCTTTCAGATAGCCCCGCCAGCGGTTCACCGGATTGAAGCTGAAATAAAAGATGCGCTGCAGCGCCTCCAGCGTTTCCGGCAGTCCATACACCGGCATCACCGCCTCCTCGGGAATCGTGAACCGGCGCACATCATCAAAGCCGACGACATGATCAATGTGCGAATGCGTGAGCAGCACCGCATCCACGCGGCGAATATTTTCCCGCAGGCATTGCGCGCGAAAGTCCGGCCCCGTATCCACCACGAAAGTGCATTCCGGCGTCTGGATGTAAATCGAGGATCGCAGGCGCTTGTCCCTTGGATCAACGCTCCGGCAGGTCTCGCAGTCGCAGCCGATCATCGGCACGCCGACCGAGGTTCCGGTTCCGAGAAAGGTGAGTTCAAATGTGGACATCGTTGCAAATTAATACGTGCTCTCTCATACTCTACCAGCCAGCTTCCCGCCATGCTTTCCCTGCTGAAAATACAAAACCTCGCCCTCGTCGAAGACCTCGCTTGGGAACTCGACGCGGGACTCATCGGTGTCACCGGCGAAACTGGCGCGGGCAAGTCCATCATTGTCGGCGCATTGAAGCTCATCCTCGGCGAGCGCGCAGATCGCGGGCTGATCCGCACCGGCGCGGACACCTGCACGGTGGAGGCGGTGTTTGATTTGAAAAAAACCGGGGCCGTGGACGCCATCCTAACGGAGGGCGGGCTGGATGCGCTCGACGGCGAATCGCTCATCATCCGCCGCGTCATCGGCGCGACCACGAACAAGCAGTTCGTTAACGGCTCGCCGGTCACTAGCATGATGTTGAAACAACTGGGCGAACATCTGGTCGATCTGCATGGCCCGCACGATCATCAATCGCTTAATTCAAAAGAACGCCAGCTTGAAATGCTCGACGCCTACGCGAGCATTGAGGAACTCTCGGAAAAATATCGCGCCGCCCACCACGCCTGGCGCCGCGCGCAGTCGGAGCACGATGTTCTCGCCACTGCAGGGCGCGCGACGGAGCAGGAGATGGACATGCTGCGATTTCAGATCAAGGACATCGCCGATGCGGATTTGAAGGACGGCGAGGAGGAGGAAGTCGAATCGCGGCATCGCATCGCCGCCAACGGCGCCCGCCTCGTGGAATTGTGCAGCCAGATTTCCGACCGGCTCGGTGAAGGCGAGAATGGGGTCATGACTGCTCTGCGCGAAGTAGCAAAAATGGTGCATGAGCTGGAGAAATACGATCCCAAGCTAGCGGAGACATTCGCCGGGTTCGAGTCCGCACACATCGAGCTGCGCGAGATGGAAAGCTCCGTGCGTGACTATGCCGAGGGCATCGAGATTCAGCCCGACGAACTCGCGCGTCTGGAGCAGCGCATTCACACCATCCAGATGCTGAAGCGAAAATACGGCGCGACTGTCAAAGATATTATTTCCTTCAAGGAACAAGCGGAGGGTAAGCTCGCGAAGATGGAAAACCGCGGTGACGTCCTCGAAAAATTCCGTCAGCAAGCCGAAGCCGCGCGCGCCGAAGTCAGCAAAGTTGGCGCCCAGCTTTCCATGAAGCGCAAAGCCGCCGCGCCCAAGCTTGCCAAAGACATCAGCGTCCATCTCGCCGCTCTCGGTTTCCAGCGCGCCGTGTTTGAAGTGCCGCTCATCAAACGCGACGAACCCGCGCGTGATGGCTTGGAAGAAGTGGATTTCCAATTTGCGCCCAA
>JAYVZW010000395.1:0-3848 GCA_043783015.1 Verrucomicrobiota bacterium | reverse complement strand
ACGCGAATTTGATCGAGGTCAATGTCGCCCCATTCTTTCCTTCGGGAAATGTCTTTGATCAGGTGGTCGTGCACCACGACGGTATCGAGCAGCGTGCCGTTATGATACATCTTCAATCCCGCAGCCCGGCTGGACCCGTCGTAAGTGAACGCCAGGTGTGTCCATTCATTGAGCGGCAGCGGATTTTTGGCGCGAATGCGAATTTCATTGCCGGGCACGAAGTGCATGAGTGCGAAGGTGACGATCTCATTCTCCATGATCACCTCGTAGCCGCGGCCATCATCCACGCCGCCCCGGGAGTTGGCGATGATTACGGCGCGCTCACGATGCTCATGGGGTCGCAGCCAGACGGCGAACGAGAAATCATCCGTCTCATTAAATGAGGCCATCTTGGGAAGCTCAATCTCGTCATCACCAGAAAACACGATGGCGCCCCCCACGGGTCCGTTTTTGACTGCATCAAGCCTGTGCCGCAATTTTGCCGGCTTGGTTTTCTGGGCGAGGTTTGTCATCTCACGGTCATGTAAACTGTCTTTTTCGAAGTCCAGATGGGCCAAGGCTCCATCTTTCCATTCAACCTTGGAGCCGCCGCCGAACCATGACTTCACACGGTTCCAACTGCCCTCCTCGTATTCTCCCGGCAGCCGGTTGCTAGCGATGTATTTCTCAAATTCATCGTGCGAGGCCGCGTAAATTTTTTTCAGCTCCGCTTCCTTCAGCGCGATTTGCCCGTTGAGTTCCTCCATGCTTCGTTGCTGCTCGGCGTCGGGCAGCAAAAGCGATGGAGAAGGGATTGCCTGCGGGCAGAACTGCGAATAGACGCCGTTCTCGTCGATGTTGTCAAAGAACGCGGCCATCTGCCAGTATTCCTTCTGCGAGATGGGATCATATTTGTGATCGTGACATTTCGCGCACTCAATGGACAGCCCCATGAAGGCCAGACCGTTGGCGCGCACACGGTCGCTCACCTGATCGAGCCGGAATTCCTCGGGGTCGTTCCCGCTCTCGTTGGATTGCAGAGCGAGGCGGTTAAAGGCCGTGGCCACGAGCTGATCTCTCGTGGGATTGGGCAGAAGATCGCCCGCGCTTTGATGGATGATGAACTGGTCGAAGGGCAGGTTGTCGTTATATGATTTGATGACCCAGTCGCGCCACGGCCAGACGATCATGTCACCATCTTCATGCCTTCCGTAACTGTCGGCATAGCGTGCGGCATCCAGCCAGTCTTTTGCCAGGTGCTCACCATAAGCTGTGGAGTTCAACAGGCGATCAACCACCTGCTCGCGCCCCTGCGGAGATTCATCCGCGAAGAAGGCGTTCATTTCTTCCAATGTTGGAGGCAGGCCGGTCAGGGCAAAGGTCACGCGGCGCAGCCATTGCTCCTTGGTCGCCGCCGCCGCCGGGGAGAGCTTCAAGTCATTAAGCTTCGCGAGGATGAAAGCATCGATCGGATTATAAATGGAGAATTTGGAATCGGAAATTTCCGGCACCGCTGGCTTTACCGGCGGGATGAAGGCCCAGTGATTTTTATATTCCGCGCCCTCGTTGATCCAGCGCGTCAGCAGGGCACGGTCGGTGTCGCTGATTTTGCGATGCTCCTTGGGCGGGGGCATCACTTCGTCCTCATCGGTGGTGATGAGCCGTTTGATGGCCTCGCTCTCATCGGGCTTTCCAGGCATGATCGCTTTCTTGGCCAGTGCCTCAGAGCGCACATCGAGGCGGAGCTTGCCCTTGCGCTGTTTTTCGTCCGCGCCGTGGCACTTGAAACAGTTCTCCGCGAGGATGGGGCGGATGTGGTTGTTGTAATCTAGCTTGGCGGGGGCTTCCGCGCTGACCATATGGGCACTGAGCAACCACTTCGCCATGACCAATGCTACGCCAGCGCCCCAGCGTTGAGCTGGGAACGGGCGTGAGTAGGGGACTAATCCGGAGGCCATGGCTGGGAGAGCAACATATGGTGCCAAACGACCAGAAATTCAACTTATATACCGGCGGGCGATCATCAGCAGCAAACGATGCCCGAACTCCATTTTTGAATAGGATTATCCACGGGTGCGTCTCACAACCCAAGGAACCACCATTATGAAGACGCCATTTTCGTTTTTACTGTTTGCCGCATTTGCTCTGAATCCATTTGCCCGTCTGCGCGCAGCCGAGGACTCGCTGGCGGCGGATGCCGTCGGCTGGCCGCGCCGTTATACTGTGGAGAATGCCGAAATCGTGCTTGATGAACCTCGGGTTGAGAAGTGGCAGGATTCGGTGATCGAGGCGCGCTTCGCCGTGAGTATCAAAACCCCGCAAGATGCCCGCCCGGTCCTCGGTTCCTTCGCCGCGCGCGCAGAAACGCTGACCAATTCCGAAACCCGCACGGTTACCATTTACAACATCACGGCGCATGACGCGCAGTTCGCTGGAGCTGCTGACAGAACCGGGGAGTTCACCCGCCTCATCAACGCGCTGGCGCCGGAAAAGCCCGTCAAGGTATCGCTCGACGTGGTTCTCGCCTCCGTGCCTTCGGATGATATTGTGACCAGGAACACGGTCTTGACCCAAGGACAAAACAAGGTGCCCCGCATTATCATCAGCAATGCGCCCGCCGTTCTTCTCGCTTTCGACGGCCCCCCGGTATTCCGTTCGATTCCCGGTAGTGGGTTGGAGGCCGCAGTCAATACTCCCGCGACGGTGTTGCGCCCGGAAGGTGGAAAATCACCCGTGTATCTTTTCACCAATGAAGGTCTCTGGCTCACCGCGCAAACAGTGCA
Source organism: Verrucomicrobiota bacterium (assembly GCA_043783015.1). Lineage (GTDB taxonomy): Bacteria > Verrucomicrobiota > Verrucomicrobiia > Verrucomicrobiales > Verrucomicrobiaceae > VFKE01. Next base: position 1,086 of record JAYVZW010000395.1, on the reverse strand, counting down.
GGGACCGTGGCGGCAGGCCGGTGGGCCACCCGACGGCTTGGGACGTATTCCCGCAGATCACCCGGTCGCCCTGGCGGTGAAAAGCGTCACACCACCGCCCGGCGCAGTCATCAATGCGCCCGACGTGGTGATGAGCGACGAGCCGGCGGAGATGATTCAGATTGACGGCAAGCCGAATTACAAACGCATCGGCGACCTCCCATTGGTTCGCGTGGGCAACTCGGACTCGCCGTTGTTTTATCATTTTGATCTAAGTGCATTTTACGTGCTGATCTCCGGGCGCTGGTTCACGGCGCAGGAACTCAAGGGACCTTGGGTCTATGTTCCGCACAATGCGTTACCGGAGGAATTCGCGCAGATACCCCAGGACGATCCTTCCGCCTATGTCCGTGTCAGTGTTACAGGAACCCGCGAGGCCGATGAGGCAGTCAAGGAGGCGCAACTTCCGTCAGTCGCCAGGGTGAATATTCGAGAGGCCCCCACCATCGAGGTTGACTACGATGGAGAGCCGATTTTCGAGGAGATACCCGGCACCGAATTGCAATATGCGGTCAACACGTCATATGAAGTCATTCGCGTGGGCGGATATTATTACTGCTGCCATGATGGATTGTGGTTTGTAGCGGAACGTCCTTTTGGTTCGCGCTGGCGGTGTGCGACCTCGCTGCCGCGCGTGATTTATACCATTCCGCCTTCGTGCCCCCTCTATCATACAAGATTCTGTTCCATTGACAGCTTCGCAGACGACGAAGTGGTCTATCGTTACAATGCGGGGTATTACGGGACTTACATTGATCCTGTGACACGCGTCTGCGTTTACGGCACCGGTTACAGGTATCAGCCTTATATCTCCGATCGTTATTACTGCGGTCGTTCCTGGACTTATGGATTGGGAAGCAACTATCGTCCTCGTCACGGCTTCATTAATGAAAGCCGCCATGTGGCCTACACCAGCTGGCATCATGAAGACCGGAGAGACGGGCAGCATCAGGACGACATGTGGCGGAGTCTATCAGGAAACAGGACAACGCGCGCGGTGGATGGGAAATGGCTGTCTAAGTCCCCGGAGACGACGCCTTATACCAG
>JAYVZW010000394.1:0-3852 GCA_043783015.1 Verrucomicrobiota bacterium | reverse complement strand
AGGCAATGTGGAGCAAATGCCGGGCAATGAGGCTCGCCGGGATGCGCCGCAAGTCAAAGCGCTGGCAGCGGCTGATGATCGTCGGCAAAACCTTGTGGGCCTCAGTTGTGGCGAAGATGAACTTAACATGCTCCGGCGGTTCTTCGAGTGTCTTGAGCAAGGCGTTAAACGCGGCCGTGCTCAGCATGTGAACTTCATCAATGTAATAGATTTTGAAGCGTCCGCTCGCGGGAGCGAATTTCACCTCCTCGCGCAGCTCGCGCACCTGATCCACGCCGTTGTTGCTGGCACCGTCGATCTCGCGGACATCGAGCGCCGAGCCGCGCTCGATCTCGACGCACATCGGCTCATCGGGATCGAAGTCCACGCGCGGGCCATTGGAGCAGTTCAGCGCTTTGGCCAATATGCGCGCGGTGGAGGTCTTCCCGGTGCCGCGCGGCCCCACAAAAAGATAGGCGTGGGCCAGTCGTTTCTGCTCGATGGCGTTGCGCAGCGTGCGCACGACATGATCCTGCCCCAGCACGTCGTCAAAGGTGCGGGGACGATATTTTCTGGCGAAGACCTGGTAGCTCACGCGCGCATCCTAGCGGGGTGCGGCGCACTTTCCACCGCGCGTTTTGTTTTTTGTTTCAAATCGGTGCGCCGCGTCTAATTTGCCGCATGAACCGCAGGTTGCGCATCATCTCCCTCTATATGTTGCTGCCCTTTTTTCTGGGCAGTTGTGGTTTGGTAGGCAAATGGTTCCGCGCCAAACCCAAACCGGACCACACCCCGCCGCATGATCTGTTCATCGGCAGCGTCGAGTCGGTCAATCCTGAGCAGCATTTCGTGCTCATTCGCACCGTGATGCACACCACCTTGCCAGCCGGCTCCAATCTGGAAACCCGGCCCACGAGCGCAAGCAAGGCCAGGCTGACGATCACTCCGGAACAAAAGCTCAACTTTCTCGCCGCAGACATCACGGAAGGTTTCCCGCAAGTCGGCGATGCAGTCGTGCTGCCGCCGCAATTTCCCGCAGCACCGGCACCGGGAACAGCCGCACCTCCGGTTCAATTGCCCTTGCCCGCTGGAGGACTGCCTCCGCCCATTCATTAGACATGCTTACCGAATCAGAAGCACTCCAGCGCATTCTTGATGCCGTCGCCCCCCTGTCCTCAAGGCTGGTGCCGTTGGCCGATGCGCTTCATGGCTTTGCCGCACAGCCGCTCAATGCAACCGTGCCGCTGCCGGGCTTTGATAATTCTTCGATGGACGGTTACGCGCTGCGTGCGAGCGATTCACTGAGCAAAGAACCGCTGCGAGTCATGGGCGAACAACCCGCCGGTGCGAACCGCAGCCTCAAGCTGGAGATGTGCAGTGCCATCCGCATTTTCACTGGCGCACCGCTGCCGGAGAATGCGGACGCCGTCATCATGCAGGAAGACGTCACCCTTCTCAATGACGGTCAGCAAATCATCTGCAACGAACCCGTCGCGCATCATGAGAATGTCAGGATCACCGGCTGCGATCTCTGTGCCGGGCAACGCATTATTGATCGTGGCGCGCGTCTCACGCCTGCACTTCTCAGCGTGCTGGCTTCACAGGGCATCTCGGTAACAGCCATCTTTTCCTCGCCGCGCACCGCCATCGTGACCACAGGTGATGAACTAGTCGCGCCCGGCGCTCCTTTGCAATCCGGACAGATTTACAACTCAAACGCCATCATGCTGCACACGCTGGTAAAGGAGCTTGGCATCAGCAAGATGGACATTTCCCATCTGCCCGACAACCTAGAATGGACCGTTGATGGATTGCGCGCCTTGATCGAGTCCCATGACTTTATCATCCTTTCGGGCGGCGTGTCCGTGGGCGATCACGATTGCATCCGGCCCGCCTTGGAGGCTCTGGGCATCGAGCAGGATTTTTGGCGCGTGAAGATCAAGCCTGGCAAACCGCTGCTCTTCACGAAAGCAAAACGCTCCGAGGGTGGTGTCTGCCATATCTTGGGACTTCCGGGCAATCCAGTTTCGTCATTCGTCACGTTCCAACTGTTCGTGCGACCGGCGTTACTGCGCGCGATGGGTGCGGAAGGAACAGCGCTTCATCTACCGCAATCGCGCGCCACTCTATCAGCGCCGCTCATCAACCACGGCGATCGCCCGCACTATCTGCGCGGACGCTGCGAAGCCGGACGCTTCACCCCACAAGAAGCGCAGCAATCCCACGCGCTATTCGCTTTGAGCCAGTCCAATGCCCTGCTGCGCATGGAGCCAGAAACTTCTTTAAACGCGGACGCGGAAGTGATGGTGTCCTTATTGAGTCTCGCATAATAGCATTACGAATGTGTTGGGGGCTGCTAGCCCCCATGACACGGGACCAAGCTGGCCCCGACACCCGTTCAGCATACAGTCACCCTATTGCGCGAGACTCAATAATAGTCTAAACCCTACAAAAACATTCGCAGCTATCTGTCACAAAGGCGTGATGCGAATGTTCTTGAACCACACTTCGTCGCCGTGGTCTTGGAGGAGCAGCTTGCCCTTGCCCGGCGCGAAGCCCGGCATTTTGCCGAACTTGCTCTTAGCAATGCGCTGCTTCCAGTCGTCCCCTTTGGTGTCCGCTTCCACGGCCAGCTTGCCGTTAAGGAAGTGCTGGGTGATGCCGTCTTTGACGATGACCTTGCTCTTGTTCCATTCACCGGCGGGCTTGACCGCTTTGTCGGGTGCCGCGCCTTTGATGTCGTAAATGCTGCCCGTGTTGTGCGAGTCACCGCGTTTCGCATCAGGGTGGCGCTCATCGTCGATCATCTGATACTCCACGCCGACCAGCCCGCTTTTAGGTCCACTGGTCACCCAGTATTTCAAGCCACTGTTCGCGCCTTGGGCGACCTTCCACTCCCATTCGATTTCAAAGCTGGAATACTCCAGCTTGCTGATGAGGTCTCCTGCCTTGCCGGTGCGGTGGATGCTGCCGTCTGCTTCCGCCACCCATGGTGCCGCTGGCGCACCGCCTTTGGCATCAGTAAAATCTTGGAGCGATAGCGCGACGGGTTCGGCGGCGGAAAGCGCGCTGGCGAGAAGCAGAATGGCGAGGAGGTGTTTCATAAGCTAAAGGTTAAACCGTGTGCAGTGATAACTTTCTTGCGGAAAAGTTCAAATATCAAATCAAGTCTCGAAGTGCATCAGTGGAATCACTAATTCTTGTCGCTTGAACTTTGCTTGATGCTGGAAGTTTGGGGCTTGGAGTTTTCATCCTTCCCGAACCACATCATGTGCTGCCAAGGCAGTCCGTCGAATTCCTTCACCAGCTTAAAGCCGTTCGCAGTCAGCTCCTTGGTCAGTTGCACCTTGCTCATCTTGTGCTCCGGCTTGATGGGCACACTCTCATCTTCAGCGCGGAACTCGATGAAAACCAGCATGCCATCCGGCTTCAAGGCCTTGCGCATCGCCTGGAGCATTTCGGACGGATGATCGAACTCGTGATACACATCCACCATTAGGATCACGTCCAGCGTGTTCTCGGGGAGCTTGGGATCATAAGTGAGACCGAGCACCGGGATGAAGTTCGTCACGCCATTCTTCTTCGCGCCTTCATCGAGCATTTTTAGATAAGGCTCCTGAATCTCCACGCCATAAACTTTGCCATCCGGCGCGACTGCCTTGGCCATCGGGAAAGTGTGATAGCCGTTCCCGCAACCCATGTCGCAGACCATCATCCCCGGTTTCAACTCCAGCTTCTCCCGCATGAGCGACGCCGCCTCCTCCTGCTCGCGCTTATGCCGGACGAGCCACTCCGCGCCCGTGTAGTGCATCGTATGTGCCACCGTGCGGCCCATGTATTCGGTGACGGCCGGAGGTTCGGCGACAGGAGACT
>JAYVZW010000393.1:0-3862 GCA_043783015.1 Verrucomicrobiota bacterium | reverse complement strand
CCTGTGCAGCAGGAAGAACGGGAGCGATGCGCATGGCGGGATTTCCATAAAGCGCACGATTAAGGGCTGCACCGAAAGCCTCGTCATCAGCAGTCACGCCGGGCACGGCAAATGAGACGTGTGGAATGAAGACGAGATCCGTCGCGGTCGTATCCGCGATGGATTTTAGGCATGATGCCATTCGCGCGATGACGGGATTGTGAATGCTGGCGTCGCCGATGGGATGTGCGGTCACTCCGATCCATGGCTTTCCATCCTGCATCCCGAGTTTTTGGAGGACATCTTCCGGTGGAGATTCTGGTTCCAGAAACGCGGCGTCATCCTGTTGATACGCGAGTGTTTCTCGACGCGCGCCCAGCTCAAGTGCGAGCGTGTAAGAATAGGTTTCGCGCAGGCCCGTCCAGATGGAATGCCGCATTAATTCGGTCACCAACTCCTGCTCGCGCAACCTAAACTCCGGGCCGAGTGTCTGGCCGAGGATGATGATCTTCGCTCCCTTGGATGCGGCCAGCCGCGCCATGGCAAGGCGTTCATATATGTGATGAGGCCAGCTTTTGCTAAGATTGCCGCCGCCGGAAATGATGAGCGCGTCGCATGCCAGTGCGGCGTTGACTGCAGGATGATCCGCCATTGAGCCTTCGCTAAGTGATGCGAGCATGGCCTCGCGTTCAGCTTCAGAGTGCCGCGAAAATTCCAGGCGCGGCACGGCCTCAACACCCAATCGATTTGATTTCCAGTTTGCTCCAGCGGCGACTTGGATTTCACAAGTTGGGAGCAATCGGCGGAGTAAAGCGATATTGGCCTCCAGCATGGCCTCGTCGCCTACATGTGAGGTGCTGCCAGAGACATCGGCTAGGAGCAGCAGTTTCATTGATTCAAGCACCCGTCTTCGCCAGTTTCTTTTGCTCTGCTTCAAGCTTCTTCTGGGCCTCGCGTTGCTTGCGTTCGACTTCCTTTTCCAGAAGTTTTGCGCGTTCCACTTCGAGAGTTACGGCATATTTTTCCGCATCTTCGCGCATGTGGCGCAGGGTTTTGTTTTCCGCCTCCAGACTGAGCGCGTAAGCCTCGGCTTCAGTCGCTTTTTGCTGAAGCACCCATCTTTCGTCCAGAAACTGTTTCAGAAAATGTTCATATGTCTCGGGAAGAGAACCGGCGATGAGGGGGAAATTATCTCCGGTCAATGTGTTGCGCGTGCGCCCGTCCATGCAGCACATGGTGAAGGCGCGGCGGGGTAGGGGCGAGGGATTCACGCCGGAGCGGTGGATGAGCCAGTTATGCAGAAAGATCGCGTGCCCGGATTTCACCTCCAAAGGATGGGCGCGCTCCGGCGGACAGTGGAGCTTGACATTCTCTTCCGAGACCGTGCTGCCATAGAGGCTTAGGAGCCCAAGACGGTGACTGCCGGGAATGCAGTCCATGCAGCCATTCTCCGTCGTCGCATCATCAAGCGCGACCCAGATGGTCACCAGCGGATCGCGGTCCAGCCCCCAGACGTTGCCGCCATCCTGGTGCCAGGGCAGGACGGTGCCCTGACCCGCTGGTTTGTTCATGATCATGGCGCGAAACAGCGATATGGGGGCGTGGCGGCCATACATTTGCGCACAAATTTCCATGAATACCGGCTTGCGGACAAGCTCAAGGAAGAGCGGGTCATTCTCCAGCCCCTGGATTTTTCGGTAAAGGCGGGTGCCTTCATCAAAACGCGGCACGGCGGTGGGAAGGTCTTCATAGGCACCACCGGTGTCGAGCTTCATCTGCACGTCGGGGTTCTGCACGGTGCCTAGGGCAAGGTCATCTGCGCGTTGCTTGAGCGCCTCGACTTCTTCAGCCGTCAGCACTTGGCCGATGTGGAGAAACCCGTCACGGTGGAAATTTTGCCAGTCGATCTCGCTTAACATTCGCTGGTGGTAATAGGATGTTTTCCTGGGATTGCTACTGCTTTTTCCTTGCCCGCATCCTTAGTGCGGTTACTCAACAAATACGCCCACCTCTTCTTCATGGCCTCTGACCGCCCACCCTTTGCAGCCTGCACGATCCTTGCCTCCAATTATTTGGCGCGCGCGCTGGTTCTGCATGACTCGCTCAAGGCGCAACACCCCGAGGTGGACTTCTGGCTGCTGCTCATTGACGACGCGCCACTCGGGCCGCTTGCGCAGCTCGCAGTTGATCGGCGCGGCATTCATCTGCTGCGTCCGGATGAGATCGCGCTGCCATCTGGCGAAGTGGCCAACTTCCGCATGGCCTACGATCTCACGGAAGTCTCCACCGCCTACAAGCCGTGGACGATGGAAATGGTGGTGAAGCGCACCGGTCTCCACGTTTTCTATATTGACCCAGACATTGAGTTCTTTGCACCGATGACGGGCCTGATCGAAGCTGTGGAGGCGCACGAACTGGTGCTTACGCCACATGTGCTGCATCCGATGCAACGCGAAGGCTTCCAGCCTGCAGAGTCTGACATCTTGGGCAGCGGCATTTACAACTTGGGCTTCCTTGGTATGAACCGGAACGCGGGACGGATAATCGCATGGTGGCAGGAACGGCTGATGCGTGAGTGTTACAGTGCGCCGGCGGATCAGCGCTTCACGGACCAGCGCTGGATAGACTTTGCGCCCGGGCTTTTCAACTGCTTCATCTCGAAGGACGAGACCTGTAATGTCGCCTACTGGAACGCTGACGCGCGGCCCATTGTGCTGGAGGGGGGGGAATATGTCGTCAGGGGAAAGGCTCTCACTTTTTTCCATTACAGCGGACTTGATGAGCGCACGCCGCATCTGCTCACCCGCCATCACAAAGGCAGGCCGCGTGTCCTTCTGAGCGAACAGCCAACTCTCGAAGTGCTGGCGGAGAATTACATCCGCAGCGTCCACGCCGTGCAGGAGGAATGTCCCGACGTCAGCCAGGAGTATCCCTTCAATGTGCTGCCGGGCGGCGGCGGCATCTCACTCGACCTGCGCCGGATTTTCCTGCGTGAGCTGATGAGGTCGGAAAAGGAAAAACAGGCGCCACCTCCGTCGCCCTTTGGCCCCCAAGGTGTGGATCCCTTTTACGCCTGGCTCAGGGAGCCTATCCTTCCGAACGGTGCTGGCGTCCCCATGCCACGCATGGTTTTGCTCTTCAGAGAGCTGCGGCAAGATTTGGTGACCACATTTCCCGACCCGACAGGCCGTGATGCAGTGCGTCTCCTCGAATGGTTCAGAAAAGATGGAGCGAAACAATTTTTACTTCCTCCCCATTTGGTGCCCCAACCAGTTGTCATTGAGAAAACAAGGCCGGTGAAGTTAGTTCCCGGACTGGAAATCATCGGCTACCTGCGCACCGAGTCTGGCGTGGGGCAGGCCGCCCGTCTGCTGGCGCAGGGTTTGCAAAACTCCACCGTGCCTTTCACGACCAGGGTGGACTCAACGCCGAAAAGCCGTCAGCTTGATCCGTTTAAAGAAAACAACGCGGATGCATCGTTTGAAGGTGAAGTCAGGGAGTGCTGCGTGCTCTGCGTGAATGCGGACAGCGTGGCATCGGTGCGGCGGCGTTTGGGGCGTGATTACCTCCGCAAGCGACCCGTCGCCGGACTTTGGTTCTGGGAACTGGACACATTCCCGAAGCATCTGCACGCCGCATTTCTTGAAGTGGACGAGGTCTGGGTCGCATCCGAATTTGTGCGGCAGGCCGTGGCGGCGGTGTCTCCTGTGCCCGTTCACCTCATTCCACTCCCCTTTGGGATCGCGGAGCCAGCACCGGCGCTGGACCGCCGCGCGGTGGGCGTGCCGGACGGTTTCTTCTTTCTTTTCAGCTTCGATTTTCACAGTGTCTTCCAGAGAAAAAATCCATTGGGCACCATCGCCGCATTCACGCGCGCATTCCG
>JAYVZW010000392.1:0-3877 GCA_043783015.1 Verrucomicrobiota bacterium | reverse complement strand
AAGTCGTGCTTTGAGACATTGGATTTTTAATTCTCCGCCGCAGCGTTTTTCAGCTTTGCGGCAAAATCCGGGACCAGGCATTGGATATCGTTCCAGGAAGGCAGCCATGACGCTGGAGTTTGTGGGATTTTGCCGTCGGAGACCACGTCGCGAATCATGCGAGCAAACATTTCCACCAACAGACTTTCTTCCCCTGACGAATCATTGAGATGGTTGAACAGCGCTTCATGCCGGTAGCGCTTGAGGAGCGTTTTTGCCGTCTGATTGTATGCGACCGGCAGCCTTTGCAATTTTGTCGCTTCTGCAGCAAAACCGAGTCCGTCCCATAGTCGCGCCAGCAAGGTGCGCGTGACTTCGCGCGCCATGCGCATGAGACCGGTGGCCGCGTTTTCATTTCCGGTCACGGGATCAATACCCAAATGCTGATGTTTGTGATCAAAATTTCCGCCGAGATCGACCTGGCACACTTTCTGTGAAGGCGCGAGGCGGAACAAATCACACAGCATCCCGATTTCCAGTCCCCAGTCAGACGGCAGGCCCAGCTTGCTCAAAAAAGTTGTGTCTGCTGAAAATTCCCCGGACAACGGATAGCGGAACATCGCGAGAAAACTCAGCAGGGGAGTGGTGCCGAACAGCTCGCGCAGAGCCTGAAGCAAGGGAAAAACCAGCAACCGGGTCACGCGGCCATACATGCGTTCACGCACCCGTCCGTAATAACTTTTGGCAAAGACATATCCCATGTCGGGATGGGCCACGGGAAGGCACAGGCGCCAGAGCATCTCGCGATCGTAATTCAGAATGTCGCTGTCATGGCACGCGATCACGCCGCGATGCCCTGCGGCCAGAAGATGGGCGATACCCATCCAGACGTTGCTGCCTTTTCCCTGCGCATGGCGGCCTCCCGTTGCCTTGTCCACTTCCTGATGCAAGACGCTCAACCCCGGTCCGTCATTCCACAGCACGCTATGCCGGATGTCTCCGAGTCTGTATGCAAAGTATCGCACGGCTTTGCGATGCTTCGCCGCATCCATGCCGTTCATGCTGAAAACCACGCGTTTGATATAGCGCGCGCCGGCCAGTTGCTTGAGCATTCGGGGCAGTGCTTTCTGTTCCAGTTCGGCATATAACGCCGGAATCACCAGCGCGATGGTCTTCTTTTTTGACACCTTCTCTAGCAAGGCCTCGCGCTCATCCAGACCGGTCTCGGCTAGATGATGCAGCGTTGGCAACAGAATCGGTTGATGAAAATCGGGCATCCAGTGCCGCTTACAACTGCATCATCTGTTCCATGTCAAATCGAAGCCGAGGAATCACCAGATTGTGGCGCGGCGTTTGGTTCTTCCTTCTTTGCTTCTCCATCGGGAGTTTCATCCATATCATCTTCCTCGATCTCCTGCCGCCAGCGACGGGATACCCATGGGCGCACCAGGCCATAAGCCAGATAGGAAACGAAAATCACCGTTGGCATCCATTGCCAGTTTTTCACCGTGAAGACAACCAGCACGATGCTGCCTAGCACCCAGTGAAATGAACGGCGCGTCCTCCAGTTGATCGATTTGAAACTGGGATACTCAATGCTGCTGACCATGAGATAACTCAACAGCACCATCAGCACCGGCAGCGCATATTTCCAGCGGCCGATCTCCTGATCCTTTCCTTCCAGCCATATAAGAAACATGGTCAGCGAGACGATTACACCCGCAGCAGCGGGAATCGGGCAGCCGCGAAACGATTTCGATGAAGTGCCGTCATCAGTCGTCGCCAGGCAGTTGAAACGCGCGAGCCGCATCGCGCCGCAGACCAGATAGACGCAGGCGATCAACCAGCCCAAACCGCCGAGGCTCTGCTCAAACTCTTTGAGCACGATGTCGTGAACCAGGAGCGCGGGCGCGATGCCAAATGAAACAATGTCCGCCAGCGAGTCAAACTCACGCCCAAAATCCGAGGACTGCCCGCTCATCCTGGCGAACCTTCCATCCAGCAAGTCGAACACGCAGGCGATCAAGATCAAACCGATGGCCCAGAGATAACTTGAGTGCCCTACATCCGGCTGAAATTTCCCCACGATGTGAAGGATCGCCATGAACCCGCAGATCATGTTTCCTGCGGTCATCAAATTCGGCAGCAAATAAATGCGTGGTTCCCGGTCAGTAGCCATAGTGCGTTAATCTAGCCGATAAAGCCCGCACCGCCCACTCTTTTCCGCAGTCCGAACGGTTTGACCCAGCCGTCATCACGCCTACTCTGTGTCATGACCGCAGCCGAAGAAATTAAAACAACTATCAACAGCGAGACCACGATGGCCGATCTGCTGCAAGTTTATTCCGGGGCACAGCGGGCGCTTTTTGCGCGCTATCATATCGGCGGCTGCCGGAGTTGCGGCTTCCGGCCCGATGAAACACTGGCCGAAGTTTGCGCGCGCAACGAGAACCTGCCCGTGAGCGAAGTCATCGCCCACATTTATGCCAGTCATGATGCCGACGCCAAAATCCAGATCAGCCCGCAGGATCTCGCCGCTTTACTCAAATCCAATCCGGAGCCGAATCTCATCGACGTCCGTTCGCGTGAAGAACACGAAGCCGTGGCCATTCCCGGCTCGCGCCTGATGACGCAAGACCTCACTCAGGAGCTGTTCAATACAGCCAGCAAGACAGAGCCGATCATCATCTACGATCATCTGGGCGATCGTGCGCTGGACGCCGCCGCTTACTTCATCGGCCATGGATTTGCCGAAACCAAATGTCTCAAGGGCGGTATTGACGCGTATTCACTGCAAGTGGATCAAAGCCTTCCGCGCTATCGTGTCGAACTTGAGGAATAGACGGAATTCACGGAATAGAACAAAATTCTAAAACGCTCACTCAAACAATTACCTTAATTCAGTTAATTCCGTCCAAACTCTCACATGACCGAAGACCCCCTCAAGCAAGCCATCGCCAGTCCCCAAAATATCGGCGAGATGTCCGATGCCGACGCCGTGGGAACCGTCGGCAGCCCGGACTGCGGCGACATGGTGCGGCTTTGGATCAAATACAAAGAACGCGACGGCCAGAAGGTCATCGACAAAGCCAGCTTCCAGAGCTTCGGCTGCCAGACCGCCATCGCCGTTGCCAGCATGGCCACCCAGATGATTCTTGGCAAAACCAAGGAAGAAGCCATGAAGATGGACGCCGGAGAACTCAGCGCACCGCTCGGCCCGCTTCCGCCCATGAAAATCCACTGCGGTCAGATGGTCGAGGGCGCGCTCAAGGCCGCGCTCGAAGCAGAGCAGGGGAGCAGAGCATTAGAGCCTAAGACAAGTAGAGCTTTAGAAGTAAGCCAGAACCATGCATCAACACTCCACGACGCCCTCTCCGCCGCCGATAAAAAAGTCGGCAAAATCAAAATCATTCCTATTAACTCACAACTTATCCCTTAACCCTTACACCTCATCCCTTCCTCTTATGCATTCCGAAATCAATCTCCTCCGCGAAGTCGAAGCCATCCAGATCCCCAGCGGTGACGCCATCAAGCTCCCCGCCGGCACCCGGGTTATCATTACCCAGGCGTTGGGAGGCACTTACACGGTCGCCACCGATCACGGACTGGCCCGCATTCCCTCAAAAGATGTAGATGCCCTCGGGATTGATCCTGCGGAAGAAAAGAAAAAAGCCGAGGCCACCAGTTCCTCCAACATCCCGACCGATGTCACCGACCTGGAGATGGAAGTTTGGAACCAGTTGCGCAATGTCTATGATCCCGAAATCCCCGTGAACATCGTGGACCTCGGCCTCGTTTATGACTGCCGCATCACGGAAGAAGAGGGCAAGCACAAGGCGCTCGTCAAAATGACCCTCACCGCGCCCGGCTGCGGCATGGGCCCTACCATTGCCGCCGA
>JAYVZW010000391.1:0-3884 GCA_043783015.1 Verrucomicrobiota bacterium | reverse complement strand
CGGCACGATTTGATTGCAAAGAGTTCCGCCCGTCGTAGTTTTTCCCTCCTCTTCTAATACGCATGAAAGCATTCGGCATCATCTTCCTCTCTGTCCTCGTTGCCTTTGTCGGCTATCAATACGCCTATCCCAAGCTGGATGATATGTTCGACTTCCAGAAGATGGTCGTGACCAGACACGAACCGGCCGCCGCAGTTGAAGATCAAAGTCTGGCCAGAAAAGATGAGCCCGCCAGACTGTCAAATCCTAGGGTGTCGGTCACGGACACTCCCCCCATGTCCGAAAGACCCAAACGTGAGGCATCACCCAGCACTCCCAGCGTCCCCACCACAGTTGGTCCTGGCGAGATGGCCCGGCAAGAGGTTGGCCCTGATGATTTCCTGCCTCCCACCTTCCCGCCTCTGGATGAAGTCGTAAAGGGCTGGAAGGAAATCCCAAAAAAAGCATTCCCCCGCCCGGTGAAATTGCTCAAGGATGTCGAATTCAAAATGAGCGTGGGCTCTTCACGCGTGAAGGCCGGTGGCAGTGCCATGGCGCTCGGACAGGAGGGAGAAAACCTTATCGTCGCTCCCACGGAAAATTCACCGGCCCACTCTCAGGTCTCGCTCGGGGACACCGACCTCAAGGAAACGCTTACCCAAGCCTATGATACATGGAAGGTAAAGATGGCGGAGTGGCAACGCCGCCAGTGGGAATTTCGCAAAACGGCAGCCGCCAATGCGCAAAATGTTATCAAATCGGACCCCCAAGCCATCAATCGCAGCGACATGCCCAAGCGCAATCCCGATGGAACTTATGACGTCCTGCTCACGAGCATGAAGACCGGGCAGGTCAATGAAATCACCCCTTCCAATATCAAAAAATGGGGTGCAGCCCAAGTCACCAAGATTAACGGCAAGGATTACATCACCGTCATTGTGAACTACACCACCAAGACCATGTTTGGTGATTTCGATACCGAGGCCCAGGCCCGGATTATGAATGGCCGAGTGGAAAAATGGGTCTATACCGGCTCCGGTGAAGTGGTGCCGTGATTGCGCTTCAGCCGATCAATCTTTCTGCCACGCGCATTCCATCCACCGCTGCGGAGATGATGCCGCCGGCATAACCCGCGCCTTCACCGGCGGGGAAAAAGTTTTTTATCGAAACACATTCCAGCGTCTCCGCGTCCCGCGGAATCCGCGCGGGCGATGAGCTGCGCGTCTCCACGCCGGTCATCACGGCATCGTCAAGCTGGAAGCCTGCGAGCGATTTTTCTATGAGCGGCACTGTCTCCCGCAAGGTGCGAGCCACAAAATCGGGCAGCACTTCACGCAGATCACACCAGACCACACCCGGCTCGTAAGAAGGCCGCACAGTGCCCGGCCCGTCGCTGGCGCGGCCGCGCATGAAATCGCCCAGCAGTTGTGCGGGCGCATGGTAGTTCGATCCACCGAGCTGGAACGCACGCCGTTCCAGTTCGCGCTGGAACGCGATGCCGCCCAGCACATCCGCGCTCGCAAAATCCTCCGGCCTGACCTCGACCATGAAACCCGCGTTCGCATTCGCTTCCGCCCGCGCATAACTGCTCATGCCGTTGGTGACTACCATCCCCGGCTCCGACGAGGACGCGACCACCAACCCGCCGGGGCACATGCAAAAACTATAAGCCGTGCGCTTGGAAGGGCCGCGAGCGACAAATTTGTAAGGCGCGGCTCCAAGCAATTGATGCCCCGCCCAGCGGCCATATTGTGTGCGATCAATCAACGACTGCGGATGCTCGATGCGCACGCCGATGGAAAAAGATTTGGCCTCAAACGGCACACCGCGAGCGTGCAACATTTCAAAGGTATCGCGCGAACTGTGGCCAATGGCGAAGACAAAACGATCCGCCTCGATGGTCTCACCCGCAGCCGTGACAATGGCCCGCATCACGCCCTTTTCGATGACAGCATCCGCCACCCGAGTCTCGAAGCGCACCTCGCCGCCCAACGATATGATCTCTTCACGCAAGGTGCGCACAACCTTGATCAAGCGATCCGTGCCCACATGCGGACGGCTCTTGATGAGGATGTCATCGGGAGCGCCCGCCTTGGCGAGTTCGCGCAATATCCACGGGATGCGATGCTCGCGGTCACGAATCTGTGTATAAAGCTTTCCATCAGAGAACGTGCCCGCCCCGCCTTCGCCGAATTGCACGTTCGATTCAGGATTGAACTCCAGCCCGCGTCGCCAGAAGCCCGTCACATCCCGCGCCCGAGGTCCCGCCGCCTTGCCACGCTCCAGCAGCAGCGGCTTGAATCCGTGACGCGCGAGCATCAGCGCGCAGAACAATCCGCACGGCCCGCTACCAACGACGACCACGCGCGGCTTCGCTGAAAGACAAGGAGTGACGACATTCGCTTCGCGGCTTCGCAACTTGTCGTCATTGACTGCGACGGCAGGAGTGCCGTCGCTCCGATAAATCTCATCCGGCGCGATCTCGATAAGGCCCGGCTTTCCCACGCTTCTGAGCACTTTCTCCTCGTCCTCCACTTCAAGGAGCAGCGTATAACAAAATTGAACTCCAAGCCTTTTCCGCGCATCCACCGCCCTCCGTTTGATCTGAAAACTCCTGAGGTCGTCCACCTTCAGCCCCAGCTCTCCGGCCACCGCCAGACGCAGTTCCTCCGCCGTGTGGTTCACGGGAAGATGAAGCTGACTGATTTGAAGCATGAGAAGCACATGATGCTAAAGAACTCCGCAGGCTGCGCCAGCGAAAGTTGCCGCGAGTATCACACCCTAAGCACGCAGCGATACCCAGACCCGAATGGCAGTGCATTATTGGCTTAACGCCATCTTTTATTAAGGCTCCGTTCTGGCCTGACTGTCAGGCCATGAAAATGCTTTCACCGCCTCGGGAATGCCAACGACAACGGTTTTGGCTGGCTTGGTAATTTCCAAATTGTCCCTCCCACCCTTTTTTTCACGATCCATTTCCTCATCCCACATGCCTTGCTGTGCAGTCTTTTTGATCCCAGTCAAACGCCATATCAGGAAGCTGATAGCATCGGTTGGGTATTGGTCTTTTCCCCACAAAACATCCACAGTGGCATCTTCATGGAAAGGTTCCAATGTTCCGTCTGTCGGGCTATAGCAAAGGGAGAAACGATCATGATACTCCGGGGGAGACTGTGTCATGCGCCATGTCACAAGCTTACCTGTTGCCGCATCGGGAATTCTAATCGTGATACATGCCCGATGCCACTCATCATATGTGATGGAATACGCCGCAATGCACTTACCCGGCTTGCCACTGAACTGATCAATTTCATAAACCGTCGTTGCGTATTCGGATTTTTCCCAACGCCGAAACGTGATTGTTGTGCCGGAAATCGACGGTCGCGCATCTTTTGGCCATCCTGTGGGGCGGAGAGAATGTGTTTTTGGATCACAAATCCAAGAGAGATTCTGGCGATTGGTTGTGCCGTAATCATCAAAGTTGTTGATGACGTAGAGAGGCCCATTTGGTAACTGCCGCTTGATCCGCCAATCCCATTCTTGTTCGTGGTTGTCTGCTCTATTTCTCGAAGAAACCTTACCGACCGATTGCACAAATTTCCAACCGTCTTGCCAGAGCAAAAGACAGAGGTCAGCATTGCTTCCCGGTTCGCCAGCAGCATTTTGCACTGCCACGAGCGCACCGAATTGTCCATCGCCAAAAATCTTTCCCCATACTGCACAAATTTTCCCACCGGAAATTCTCACCAGTTCGTCAGTAGCAGGTTGGTGGGGGACAATGTCCACCATTATCTCCAATGCGGATCGCTTAATCTGTTTCAGATCGCCTGGCTCAGTTCGGACATCTTCCGCCCCATGCACGATCAACGAAAACAGCAGCGAAAAAAGTAACAGCAAGCGTTTCA
>JAYVZW010000390.1:0-3888 GCA_043783015.1 Verrucomicrobiota bacterium | reverse complement strand
CCTGCAAGCAGAAGGAAAATGGTCTGAACTGGCCACCATGTGGCAGACTTATTATTCGGCGAATAAAGACTCACCGAACGCTCTCAAGGCCATCTATTGGATCAGCCGTGCCTTGATCAGGCAAGGCAAACCGGAAGAAGCCCAAAAATCTCTCGCGGAAGCCATCATTCCCAACATGGGCAATCCGAACAACGAACAGGTGGAAGTTCTCATGCAGCAACTTGTCAGCATGCTCGTCCCCAAGAAAGGCGCGAAAAAAGCCGCCAAACCGGTGTCGCCCGTGGAGCAACCCGCAAGCTCTACAACTCCTGAAAACAAGACCACCGAGCCAGCACCAGCGCCGAGCCCGACACCTGCTCCGGCCGCCGCCCCCGCAGCACCGCAAATCACCTTCGAACAGGTGGAAGCGCAGTTCAAAAAACTTCTCAACCCCAGCGAGGCTGAAGGAAGCGTCAACGCCACGGCCCAGGCCCGGATGCTCTATGGTCGCGCCTTGATCGCGCGCTTCATGCGCGATCTTCCGAGGTATGAAAACCTGCTCTCCCTCATCCCGGACAATGCCAAGCCTGAAGAATTGAGCGCCTCCATGCTGGCCATGCTGGCCGACATGCTGCGCAAAAAAGGACAGACTGAAAAGGCCGTCGAGTATTACTCCCGCCTGCGCACCGCTTTCCCCAACAGTGAAGTCGGCGACAAGGCACCGGTGGGACTTGGCGAAATCGAGTTCCAGAAGAAAAACTACACCGAGGCGCTGAAGCTCTTTACGGAAGCTTTGGATAAATACGCCGGCAGTTCCAGCATGTTGGACGCCACTCGTGGCAAGGCCCGGTCGCTTCTGGAACTGGGGCGGAAAGACGCCAAGAAACTGGAGGAGGCAGAAAAAATATTCACCACCATCGCGGCCACACGCGAGTGGAAGGGTGAACCCACTGCCGAGGCGCTCTACAGCCTCGGGCTCATCTGGGACATCCGGATTGAATTCGGCAAGGCGATAACCTTCTACCAGCGTGTGATTCTTGCCCACCAGAAATACAAAAACTGGCTCGCCAAAGCTTACCTCAACTGCGCCAAGGCCCAGTTGCAGATCAACAAAAAAGATGACGCCATTCTCGTCCTGCGCCAGATGCTGGCCCGCACCGACCTTCAGGAGCAGCCCGAGTTCCAGGAGGCGCAGCAACTTATCAACAAGGAGGGCAATTGATTTCCCATGTTCCGCACACCCGCCATTCCCCTTCTCTGCCTCCTCGTAGCCGCTACCGCGTCAGTGCAGGCCCAAGTCGTCGTCCTGAAAGACGGAACCCGCATCAGCGGCAACGACGTCATGGTGGGCGACGGACGGATCTCGCGAAATATCACCCTGAGCAACGGCATGAAGGGCCAGGCCAGCATCGCGTTGTCGGACATTCAACAACTGGAATGGTCCAACCCCAAGCAACTTGAAGATGCGCGCAAGCTTATGGCTCAAGGGAAAATGAAAGAGGGCATCGCGGCACTGCTCAAGGCCAAGGAGTTCTTCAAGCCATTCAAAGAAATCAAGGGCGCGCCCTACAATGATATCGTATTCGCCCATGTGGAGGCGCTCGATCAGTCGGGCGATTTCGACGCGCTAATCCGTGCGCTGCCGGAGGCCAATGCCATCAAATTTGATGAGGACACCAAGCTCAAGCTCCGCATCATCAAGCTCAACCTCGATCGCCGCACCTCATCCGACGTCGAATCCATCCGCTCCCAGGCCGAGTCGCTGCTTTCCTCCACAGATGATTCCAATGTGGCTGCGCGCCTCTGGCTGACCGTAGCGGAAATTCATTTCAAAAAGGAGCGCTGGGAGGAGGCCCTGCACGCCTTCCTTCATGTGCCGGTATTTTATGGCAACCAGGCGATCATGGTCCCGCAGGCCGAACTCATGGCTGGACGTTGCCTCGCCAAGATGGAGCGCTACCTCGACGCCTCAGTCATGCTGGAGCGCATTTCCCTGGCCTATCCCGGCTCCGAAGTGGGGGAAGCGGCCAAAAAAGAATCACAATCATTCAAAGGAATGCAAAATATGCCTGACAAACCGAAGCAAAACAGCAATGATGCACCCAAGAAAAAAGAATCCAAATCCTGACGCCATGTCCAACCTCCTCACTGAAATGAAATCCCGCCTTGGCCGAATCCTCATCTGCACCTTCCTGGTGACAGCCGCGCTGCAACTTACCGCACCCTTTGTCATGGCGGAAGCCGCAGCGCCAGATGCTGCTGCAGCCGGCTCCACCCCTGCAAAAATCGTCAAGCATGAATCCCTTTGGGATGAAATCGTCAAGGGCGGCTGGGTCATGATTCCCATCGCCATCTGTTCCATCGCCATGATCTGGCTCATTACAGATTGCATTATGAGATCCTCGCCGAAACGCCTCGCGCCGGAGCCTCATATCATCGGCACTCGCGACCTCTTCCGCATGGGCGATTACGTCGGTGCCTACCAGTTTTGCAAAAACAACCCCTCGCCTTTCTCGGACACTGTCCGTGTAGGTTTGAGTTATGCCGGGGACGGTCAGACTGCCACTGAGGAAGCCCTGCTGGGTGAAGTCGGCAAGGTCAGCGCCCAAGTCCAAACCCGTATCAATTATCTTTCCGTCCTCGGCGTCTGCACCCCGATGATCGGTCTTGTCGGAACCGTTACCGGGATGATCAAAGCTTTCAAAACCCTGGGTGCGGATGGCATCGGCAGTCCGGACAAACTCGCCGCCGCGATCGGCGAGGTTCTTGTCGCGACCGCCTCCGGCCTCTTTATCGCCATCCCGGCCTTCATGTTCTTCTACTTCCTGCGCAACCGTTTGCAGGGTTCCATCCACACCTTCCAGGATGTCGTCGTAAGCCTCTTCCGCAAGATGCCCTACGAACATCTCAAAGACTGTCATGTGGGCGAGGAAGAGTTCTTCGCCGCCACCCCCAACTGGGTCGAGGGCGCGCAACCCGCGGAAACTGCCGTGGCGGCCTGATGCTTTACTTGTTTTTGAAAATCCAACCTTAACCACAAACACCAGCTATGGGCGGAGGAGGCGGCGGATCAGAAAACGGCGAACCGGAGTTTCAAATAGCTCCGATGATCGATGTTCTGCTGGTGTTGCTCATTTTTTTCATGAGCATCACCTCCTCCGAGGTGCTGCGCATCGACAAGGACATCCAGCTTCCAGTAGCGACTGATGCCAAGAAAAAGGAAAAGCAGATCGGCACCGAGGGGGCATTGAATCTCAAGTGGATGCCCAGTGAAAACAAGGCGCGTTTCAACTTTGAGGGCAAGGACTACCTGAACATTGAAGAAATGGTTGCGGTCATCGAACGCTACAAGGGCGGCAATGCCAACTACCGCGTCATCATCCGCGGTGACAAAAACCTGCCCGCCATCGAAGTGCAAAAAGCCATGGGCTTGCTCGGCCAGGCCGGGTTGGAAAACATTGCTTTCTCCGCGTTAAACAAGTAAAATTCCAAAATGAAACGGCACGAAGACACTGAAAACATCAACCTCGGCTTCCAGATCGCGCCGATGATTGACGTCGTCTTCGTCATCATGCTTTTCTTCATGGTCATGGCCGGTGCCGTCAAGGTGGAGCACGAGTTAAAAATTGCCCTGCCGGGCAGCACTCCCCCGCAGGCGGCCGAGGTGGAACTGCCGGATGAAATCACCATCGCCATCGGTGAAGACGGATCGGTCGCAATGAACGAAGAAGAATTCGACACTCCAGCCGATAAAAAATTACCCCGGCTCACCAACGACCTCGTCAAACTGAAAAAAGACGCTGATGCCCGGGGCAGCAAAGTTCTTATCACCCTTCAAACCGAAGAGCAGACCAAGTATGAGCGCATCATTGATGTGCTCAATGCTCTGGCCCGCGCCCAAATCGCCAA
>JAYVZW010000389.1:0-3888 GCA_043783015.1 Verrucomicrobiota bacterium | reverse complement strand
GCTGCTGCAAGGCCTCCCGCACGGCGCGGAGCTGACTGTCGGCGAGTTGTTTGCCGGTTTTTTGCTCACACCACTCAATGGCTTTTTCAATGTCGAATGAGGGGTGTGATGCAGGTTTTTGTAACCGCTCACGTAATCTAGCAGCGATGCATTGCTCTGCGCCGAGTAATGACGGCAGATAGATCATTATTTGTCCGCCGATGGTTTCTTGCGCAAGCGACGCGTCCGCGATCATGCCTTCGAGTTGCGCGTCCAACATCGTTGAATCAACGATAAGAATTTTTTCGGCTTCTTCGAGCAGCTGCGGGCGCGGCACACAACTGTGACCAACCTCCGCGCCCTTCTCCATGGCGTAGAGCAGCCCGGCGCGCACTCGCTGCGGAGCGTTCTTCTCAATGCCCATGTTCGCCGCGATCTCGTCGGCGGTCTTGAAGCCGACGCCATGAATGTCCACGGCCAGCCGGTAGGGATTTTGCTTCAGCACTTTGATCGCGTCGTCGCCGTATGTCTTGTGGATGCGCACGGCACGCGCGGTGCTGATGCCGCGTTCGTGAAGGAAGATCATGATTTCATGCACCGCTTTTTGTTTCATCCACGACTCGCGTATTTCCTGACGTCGCTTCTTTCCAACGCCCTCGACTTCCTCCAGCCGTGCGGAGACGTGTTCAATAATGTCGAAGACTGTCGCGCCAAATTTATCTACGATGCGTTTCGCATACTTAGGCCCGATGCCCGCGATCAAACCGCTGCCGAGATAGCGCACCAGACCGTCGAGGGATTCGGGACGCGAGAGCTTGATGGTGTCGGCCCTAAGCTGCTGCCCGTATTCGGCATTGCGCACCCATTCGCCAATGGCCTCGATATGTTCGCCAGCGACCACACGCGGACTCTTGCCGAGCACGGTCACGATTTCGCCCCCGCGCTCCGGCTTTATTTTCAGAACACAATACCCGGTTTCTTCCGTGTGAAACGTCACTCGCTCCACCAGGCCGCGTAGCGTCGCGCACTTGGAGTTGGAAGGGGAGGGGCCGGGCACATTTATTTTTAGCCCAAAGATGCGAAGTGGCAAAGAACTCAATCACGATGATGTCGGGCGCTTGCCATCAGGTTATCTGGCTTTACTTTCGTGCATGACACTCCTGGCCGACATACAAGCCCTCGACTTTTCATGGATCAATCAGCCGGAGGCGTGGATGGCTCTGCTGACCTTGAGCGTTCTCGAGATCGTGCTGGGCATTGATAACATTGTCTTCATCAGCATCTTGGTGGACAAGGTTCCGCCGCCGCAACAGCCGCGCGCCAGATTTCTTGGTCTTGGGCTGGCCATGCTGACGCGCATCGCGTTGTTATTTTCCATCTCGTGGGTGATGACTTTGCAGGACCCGCTGTTCACCATTTCATCCATTGCCATTTCGGGCAAGGACATCATCCTCATAACCGGCGGCATCTTTTTGCTCTTTAAAAGCACGCATGAAATTCATGGACAAGTCGAGGGCAACCCCGAAGAGGAATTGAAGCATCAGACTGTCCGGGGAGGCTTTGGCATGATCTTGGCCCAAATCGCGTTGCTGGACATTGTGTTCTCTCTGGACTCAGTCATCACCGC
Organism: Verrucomicrobiota bacterium; assembly: GCA_043783015.1. Lineage (GTDB taxonomy): Bacteria > Verrucomicrobiota > Verrucomicrobiia > Verrucomicrobiales > Verrucomicrobiaceae > VFKE01. The sequence goes on along the minus strand of JAYVZW010000389.1, from coordinate 2,282 downwards.
AGTCGGCATGGCCAAGGACATCACGGTCATGGTCATAGCCGTGGTGCTCTCGGTTATTTTTATGATGATTTTTTCTGGCGCGGTCAGCAATTTCATTCACAAGCACCCGACGATCAAAATGCTGGCGCTGAGTTTCCTGCTCCTCATCGGCACGGCGTTGATTGCCGACGGTCTGCATTTCCATATTCCCAAAGGCTACGTCTATTTTGCGATGGCCTTCTCCATGATGGTGGAAGTGCTGAACATCCGCGCCAAGGAGAGGCGGAAGCGTTTGCGCCAGATCAACGCGGAGTGATGAGAAGACGCGTGCTGGACATCGGAGTCATTCCGTGACAATGAATCGGGTGAAACCAACCATTGTCACTCTTGATCTCGAAGGCGTTCTGGTGCCGGAAATCTGGATCGCTTTTGCCGAGAAGACGGGCATCGCCGGACTGCGGTTAACTACGCGGGATGTGCCGGATTACGATTTGTTGATGAAGGGCCGTCTTAAACTTCTCGATGAACACAATCTCAAGCTCGCGGACATTCAGGAGGTTATTGGCACCTTGCATCCGCTCGATGGCGCTAAGGCGTTCCTTGATGAGTTGCGCGGCATCACGCAAGTCATCATTCTCTCGGACACCTTTGCAGAATTTGCCCAGCCCCTGATGGGGCAGCTTGGCTGGCCGACAATTTTTTGTCATCAGTTGGAAGTCAGCAATGATCGCATCGTGAACTACAAGTTGCGTCAGCCCAATCAAAAGCAGCACAGTGTGGCCGCGTTGAAATCGCTGAATTATAGGGTCATCGCCGCAGGCGATTCCTTTAATGACACCACGATGCTCATGGAGGCAGACACCGGCTTTTTCTTTTGTGCGCCGGAAAATATTCGTGCGCAATTTCCCCAGTTCCGGGCATTGGAGCGCTATGAGGAATTGCTGAGCGCGATCAAGTCGGAATTATGAAGCACTGTTTCAGGAGTCATCGGGGTCGTCATCCAGTTCCAGCGCTTTGATCTCCGGCAGTGCCAGGTGACCGACGATCCCCTCCAGACTTCCATGAAGCCCGGCGGTTCCATTTAAAATGCGCTGGATCAGCTTCTCGCGCTTCTTCCATAGTTTCTCCATGGCCACGCGCTCGCGGGTTAGATCATTTTGCATTTCCATGAACGCTTCGGAGATGCCTTGCACCTGCTGCTGAAAGGCCGAGCTGGAAACGAAATGATAGAGAGCCTCCATCTTCTCTCCCTTGCCAGACTCGACGCGGCGTGTTGCCGCCACCGCCAAAAGTTGATGGCGTAAAGCTGCGGCGAGCGGCAATGCCAGCGCGTAGCCGCAAACCCAAACGTTCTCAATCATCGCAAAATTCGTGGTGTTGTCGGGAAGTGCTTGGCTGACCAAGATGGCGATCTCCGCGCCTTGTGCGCGTTGATCTTCTTTCAGTTTGTCCAGCCATGCGGCGGCCCAGTTTCGGGTGCGTTTGCTTTCCCAAATAATGACTCCGCAAGTGTGACCGTTGGGGCCGCGGACCTTCTGTAACAAATCAGCACCGCGCGTCCCGGTGGGCACGGAGGTGATTTCATCGAATGGAAAATTTTGTCGCAACGTTTCCTCAAGTTGCAGCTCCTGAACTTCGCCCTGCAGTTGCTGAGAACCTTGTTCGGCCTTTTGTTTAAGCGCTTCGATTTGCGCCTTCATGTCGCTGATGAGCTTTTCCTTTTCGGCGAAGCGCAACTGCTGGTCAGCTGCTGCTTGTTGTCGTGACGTTTCCTGAATCTTTCCGCGTTCTTCGGACAGTTTCCGTTCAACTTCCAACTCCTGCTGCTTCGCCCTATCCTCGAGCTCGCGTTCGCGTTTGCGTAGGGCCAACTCCTGTCTCTGCGCATCTTCGAGTTTCTGCCGGCCTTCAACAAGCTGAGCGCGCAAGTCCTGCATCTCCATGGCGGCGGCGGATTGTGCCTCTTTCAATAAATCGCCCTTCAGCTTTTCGCGCTCCACGTTCACCCGCTTCGCCACCTGCGCGTCGAGCTCGCGTCGGGATTCCTCCACGGCGGCTCGTTGATTTTCCACCTCCTTCTGCTTCAGAGCGACAGCCCGCTCCAGTTCGTTTTTGCGAGCCGCGAAGTCGCGCTGGACGTCCTCGCGCAGTGAATGCGTTACGGCATCGGAAAGGGGAATCTCCGCTCCGCATTTTGGGCAAATGATATTGTCGGGCATGGGTTGGTGGATGGGCACTCTCTTCATGCCACCGCAGGCAAGATCATGGCAAGGACAATTTACTCAAACAGGCTAAGTTTGCGT